>JAIEAO010000081.1 GCA_029071345.1 Muribaculaceae bacterium
ATTTGAAAGTGATAATGTCGGCTTCGGGATGATCGTAGAAACGGCGGATTATGGTTTCCAACTCATTGGCTGTGTAGGAAACATCATCATCCGAAATCAGACAGAGCGGGGCGGTGGCTGCTGATAATGCGTTGTTACGGTTGCGCGAGAGTCCGCGGGAGTTGGTTTTGACAATGCGGAAATCCGGTCTTTCAAGAGCCGGCGGTAACGGTGAGTCGCCATCGGGCAACTGCCAGCTTACAATATACTCCACTCCGGCTGCATGAGGGTGCTCTCTTTCGGCCACGCGATTGATTCCATCCGCTCCAAAGGTGCAAATCAGCACCTGCAGAACCGTTTGGCTGTTTGTCGGGTTGTTGTTTCTTTCGCTCATGGCCAGGGGTTAATCTTTATCTGGCAGCTCCATACGCACCGAACTGCGCATGAATGGACGCCTGTTTTGATAAATAACGACTTCACGAGCCCCGATAGTATCAATCACGAAATCCTCGCCATACTCAAATCGCATTGTGCGGGGTGACATCTGCTTATTGAGCATTCCCGGAAGCAGAATCTTATCGATCGTAAACGTTGCCGGATGAGTCTTCGACCGATAGAGCAGCCACGCCTGCGGAGCGAGTTGCACGATCATATTGGTGTCTTTTTCAAACACCGGATCGCGCATCACATCGGGGCGGATGGTGACAGGCGGTTTAGCAGGGTCGGTCAACCTTTCACGTTTGACATACACCCACCGGTATATGGCCGCCTCCTCAGGATTGTCGAGAATCAGATCTTTGTCGAGATAGATGATACCCGATTCCGATTGGTGGTATTTCTCTGTGATTAGGGTGCTGATTCGATTCAGACTAAGTTGGTTATATATCTTAAAACCGGTCATTACTGAGGCTATGACAACGAGCACGATCGGTAGCCAAAGCCGAATCCATCGGCGCTCCCACATCATCACTTCAACAAGGATTATGAAGAACCCTGCCGGGATAGCTGCGCGCCCGAAATAACCTGTGACAAGGCAGATAATCAATCCGGTAAGAATGGCGGCTTCGAGAATCGTTGTCATCCAACGAAATCGTTTTGATTCGCGTCCGTGACGGAATGTATAGCCGGCGGTTATCATCATTGGCAATAATGGAATCCACACCACATAACCTGTCTGCACAAAACTGTTGAGCAACGAAATCAGTTGGAACCCTGATTCTTTTGAGGCACTCAGTTTACCGAATCGGAGAAAATTTCCCGGTGCGAGACAAACAAGCAGTGTACCAACTCCGAATGCTATCGCCATCACGAGTTGGGCGCGGGTCATGGCTTGTCGTTTCGATGACAGGAGGTAACAGATGCCGACGGCCATAGGGATTGAGAATCCTTCGTGGAGCGAACCGCAGATTACTGAATATAATGCTGAAAGCGTGAGGAATCCGAGTGCGTTTTTATGAGCTTTTTCGTTGAAGAATAGAAGAAACCAACCGCATAGCAGTGCTGCAGACCAGACATAGTTGATCTGAAATGCCGGATCCATCGGCAACGGTAAGAATACAATCCATAGCAAAGCCGCTACATACCAGCTCTGCCTACCCATCATAGGTGTGTCCGGGTCTGATTGCAGTTTCACGATGTGCTCACCCTCATCGTCATAATAGGTTATGCTATCGAAATATTCGTCAAATACAACAGGCCGGGGAGGTCGAGGGAGTCTTAGCGCCAATAGGATCAGTAGGAACCACACCAAGCCGTTGGCTATGGCGAACGCAGTCTTGCCTAACAATGCGCAAAACGATTGCACGAAGGTATGGACCACGAAACGGCCGTTGGTGGTGACGTAATGATCGGCTTGCGACATTATGACATCTACGAAGGAATTGATCGGTTGGGTGGAAGATTCATCGAAGACGGGGGAGAAATAGGTATAGGCCACTGTGTCATTGGTCCAGACAGTATTCAGGCACATCAGCATCGCGACGAGTCCGAATATGGAGGCGGCGATAACGCTTGATCGATGTTGGAATAACGAAGCAACCTTCATGACAGTATCTTTCGCCAATGGTTCTCAAACTTATCGGCAACGGTGCGCACATCATTGTGGGTGGAGACAATACGTCTCCCCTCATCAGCCATCGGTTGCAACTGCTCAGGGTGGAGGATAAGTTGGCGCAGACGTTCCTCCCATCCCTCATCACTGACGAGAGGGGAGAGGGGGATGATCGCGCCTCGGTCGGGTTCGCCGAGATATTCGTAAAACTCAGGTTGGGCACCGGTGCCTGCGACTTTTCCGAGAGCCATAGCCTGGAAACCGTTGGTGCCGGGGGAATATGAGTAAAGTTGATCGAGCACGATGTGGCTCTCTTTCATCCTCGCGAGATATTCATTGAGGGGGAGATTTCTTACGCAGGTCACCGAGCACCTGTCGGGCATCTCCTTTTCGAGTTTGCGACAGATAGCGAGCAGTCGGGCAGTCCCTTTCTGAATCTCCATCCCCTCGCGCATACCGATGAAAAGATTGATCTTTCCGCTAATATCCAAGGGCTCCGCTGTCAACCCTGACAGATCAACCGGAATATTGGTGAACGCTACCTTATTGCCCAAAAGCGGACGAGCTGCCATATCATATTCAGGCAGAACGGCCATCGCTCCGTCGATATTGCTATTGATATAATCATCAAACTCCTTCATCCCCGGAGCGGTCCAATCTTTCGCGCGATGCGAGATTTTCTCGAACTCGGTGAGGGTGTTGCCGACCATAAACTCCGAGAAACGGAAAGTCGAGCCGTCGAGACACGCCTTTACGAAATGGTAATCGTCGCCTGCGAGAGTTAGGAAAACCGAGCGGTTGTTGCGCTTCAGTATGTCGAAGAAATATTTGATTTTGCCGGGACGGAGGGAGAGGAAATGAGGATTGATAAGCTGAACCACGTCATAATCTTTCAGCGTGGGGATAAGATTGAAAAGGCGGAAGAGATAACGCACGGCCCCCAGTTTACCCGGTTCGCGGTCGAGCAGAATATCTGTATGGGTGTTCATATAGCGGCCGCCATCGGAGATGACAGTTACATCATGTCCGCGAGAGCGCAGTTCCCGCGCCAGACAGGCATGCAGATTCGAATAATCACCAAAAAACAGTATCCTCATCACATCGCAATTACATTGTTAACTCACTTCCATGTTTGAAAGAATATCATTTTCGTGACCTCACGAAAATGGTCACGATTTAGGCAGACGCTTAGTAGTTTTTTCTATCATTTTCTCATTGTTTGCTACTCGGCGTTCTACCTTTTTTATATCTTCAGCTACGGGTAGATTTTCGGGCTGGATTCCTCTTTCACCAAGCATTTGACGAACACTCGTATTATTTTGTATGTGTTCGCGAGTGATCGGCATTTCACCATGCAAATCTTTTTGCTCCACATTATAGTTGGTCATTTCGGTGGCGAGATTCTTAGCCGCAATGGTTAAGGTAGGTAAGAAGTCTGCTAAAGGTCTGGAGGATTTGATTCCAAGTCTCTTTTTCATGTCTTCGGTTGTATATCCTCCGAATAATGCAGTGTCTCCCTTTGAACGAATACGCCCGAACCCTCTATCATCAACCCCTCTTTCGAAGATGTTTCTTGATAATTGCTTTTCGGAGGCTTTTAATCGATCTCGAGTCTCTAATCTTGATAATTGATCGATATGCTCAGCAATAAGTTCTGCTTTTCGGGTTTGGATGGCAAAATATCCTTGAGCAAAAGCAATCTCCTCCTTCTTGGGATCTCCATTTTGAGCAATGAGGTAACAAGCATAACGGGTAAGCATGAAATCTTGGACTTCACGTTTGCCACCTTTGCCAATAGTAATCATTTTCGTGACCTCACGAAAATGATCATCAATATTGATTTTCTGGGATTTACATGATTCCGCAGCACGTCTGATCGCCACTATAAAGTTCTCCCATCTGGCGTATCCTAAAAGTTCTTGTAACTCGCGGGCAAACCAAACTTCAATTTGCTCGTCCTTATTTTCACCGTAGACATACTGTTGAATGCTATCGAATAGGGATTTATGTTGATTGATGCGTTGGAGATCCATAGTTTTTAGTTTATATCGCAAATTTATATAAAATTCGTGAGTCTGCAAAAAGCGGACTTCGGACAAAGTTCCCTCTTTGCTGGCTCGCGAAATTTTGTTAATTTTGCAATGTGAAAAGCAGATGTGGTAAGATATTGACCACGATGGTTATGGCCGTGTTCGTGAACTTCATGTTCTCGAACGTGATTTTCATGCACTTGCATAAGGATGAAACCGGACGCGCGTTTCTCCATTCGCACCCTTATCTGCCCAAGGCTCCTCACCATCATGACTCCCATTCGCTTGACTTGATTTCCGCTTTCAATGCAGCGGTGAATACAGCCATGCAGGTGGAGACTCCAGCGCTTTCAGCCCCTGCGGTTGCGGTGATTACGCTGTTTGCGGATCGTAGGGAAGCTGATGTGATTCCGCAGGCCTCTGTCTTTGGCCTGCGCGGCCCCCCTTCTTTGAAATAAATTGTGTGTTCATCTCTGATGTCGCTGGGCTGGATATTGTGTTCCCGGCCGCAGAGAGCCGAGAGGGTAAATTATCCATAATTTATTTCAACTTTTTCAATGCTTAAACATATTCTTTTGGTTGTTCCGGCGCTTGCCAGTACGGCACTTTCCATGTATGGCGTAGAACCACTTACACAGGAACAGCTCGATTCTATTGCTGACGTATTTCAACTTGATCAGGTTGTGGTAACCAGTTCTAAGACAGAGGTTACACGCCGTAAAAGTCCATCGCTTGTAAACGTCACTCCCGGAAAATTGCTCACAGAAATAGGTGCTTGTTCACTTGCCGACGGTCTTGATTTTCAGCCCGGTGTGCGCGTGGAGAACGATTGCCAGAACTGTGGTTTCACACAGGTGCGTATCAACGGACTTGACGGTCATTATTCTCAGATTTTGATGAACTCGCGTCCGGTATTTTCTGCCCTTACGGGTGTTTACGGACTTGAACAGATTCCGGCCAACATGATCGACCGCATCGAGGTGATGCGAGGAGGCGGTTCGGCATTGTTCGGGTCGTCGGCAATCGGCGGCACGATCAATATCATTACCAAAGACCCGACCTCGAATTCAGCTAAGATTTCGCATACATTGACCTCTATCGGCCCGTCGGGCTCGCTTGATAACAACACTACGCTGAATGCTTCGGTGGTGACAAAAAACAGCAACAAAGCCGGAATTTTCATTTATGGGCAGAGTCGTTATCGTGACGGTTATGACCACAACGGTGACGGTTTCACCGAGGTGGCCCAATTGAAATCGCAGACCTTAGGAGCGCGCACATTCCTGCGTCCTACGGCTGATTCACGAATATCTCTTGAATATCACAACACACATGAATACCGCCGCGGAGGCGACCAGCTTGATGTGCCTGCTCATGAGTCGCAGATAGCGGAGCAGGTGGAGCATAATATCCATGGTGCAGATCTTACTTACGATTTATGGTTTAATGACCGCAACGATCATCTCTCGGTGTTTTCAGCCATGATGGCCACGAAACGCAACAGTTATTACGGCTCCGAACAAGATCCCAATGCCTATGGTCACACCTCAGACCTTGTGGTAACAGCCGGCACGCAATGGTCACATCCAATGAAACGTTTCCTCTTCATGCCCGCCGAACTCGTAGCCGGATTGGAATATTCCCACAACCGTCTGCACGATGTGACCCTCGGTTATAACCATGACATCCTGCAGAATATCAACATCTATTCGGCTTATCTGCAGAATGAATGGCGCGACGACAGATGGGGATTTCTCGTAGGTGCGCGTGTCGACAAGCATTCCCTCATCAGAAACGCTATTGTTTCGCCGCGTGTCAACGTCCGTTTCAATCCCTCTCGCAACTATAATTTCCGCCTGTCTTACTCCACCGGTTTCCGTTCGCCGCAGGCTTACGACGAAGACTTCCATGTGGCTATCGTGGGTGGTGAGAGAGTCGTGACCGTGCTTGCCCCCAATCTCAAGCAAGAGAGTTCGCAGAGTTTCAGTGCCTCAGCCGACCTCTACCATACCTTCGGATCCGTTCAGACCAACCTCCTTATTGAAGGATTCTATACCGATCTGCGCGATGTGTTCGCGTTGCGTCAACTCGAAGAGAATGACGCTCAGGGAAATGCCGTGTTGGAGCGTTATAATGGATCGGGCGCATCGGTGTTAGGCCTTAACTTGGAGGCAAAAGCATTCTTCTCGGCTCATTTCGATGTGCAGGCGGGAGTGACGCTGCAGCGCAGCCGTTACAAAAAACCGGAATACTGGAGTGATAACCCCGACGTTGCCCCTGAAAAGAAAATGTTCCGCACGCCGGATGTTTATGGATATCTGACTGCAAATTGGGAGATATTCCCGAAATTCAAGGCTATCGTTACCGGCACACTGACCGGTCCGATGACCGTGCAGCACCTTGTCGGTTCGGGCACAGACGTAGATCTTGCGGTCCGTACCCAGTCGTTCTTCGATGCCGGCATCAAGTTCAGCTACTGCTTCAATATTTTCAAGGAAGTGGATATGGATGTCACAGCCGGAATCACCAACATCTTCAACTCCTACCAGCGCGACTTTGACCGCGGCGTCTTCCGCGATTCCGGCTATATGTACGGCCCCTCGCTCCCCCGCTGCCTCACCGCTACGGTCTCCCTCTCCATCTAATGCGTAATGTTTAATGAGTAATGTTTAATGTGAAATGAGTGTCTATAACTCCTAACTCCTAATTCCTAACTCTTAATTAATGGTTGTACCAGCGGGAGAAGAGGAGGCGGGCGAGGAAGATGAGGCCGCGGAAGCAGAGTTCGGCGCACATGGCGATCCATACTCCTTCAAGACCCATCGAGCGCGCCAAGAACCATGCCAATGGCACGCGCACGAGCCAGATGCTGCCGAAGTTCATGATGGCAGGCATGGTGGTCTGGCCTACACCGACAAAAACTCCGTAGGCTACGATGGAGGCGGCGAACATAGGTTCGGCCCATGCCTCTATTCTCAGTACCGTGGCGCCTAAGTCTTTAATGGAGTCCACCGGGGTTATTACCCCCATGATCTCAGGGGCGAAGATATACATTAGTACACCCATTACCGACATGATGGACATGCCTAAGCCGACCGACATATAGCCGAACTGCTTCACGAGTTGCGGACGGCCGGCACCGTGGCTCTGACCTGTCAGTGCGGTGGCGGCGTCACCGATACCGTAACCCGGCATATAGCACAGGCTCTCGGCTGTCACGGCGAAGGCGTTGGCGGCAATGGCGATGACCCCAAGCGGGGCCACGATCATCGTTATGGCAATTTGTGCGCCGCATATCACGGCGTGTTCTAATGTCATAGGTGCAGAAATTCCGGCTGCCACGCGGGTAACGTTACGCGTCAGTCGGAAACTTCCTTTGTGACCTGTCAACTTGATTTCGCGTTGCTTCGTAACGGCATAATACATTATGACGGCGGCGCAGATGGCTTCCGCGCCTACTGTGCCGAGGGCCGCACCGAGCACCCCGAGGTCGGCACCGGGGATGGTGACGGTGAGGCCACCGATGTGATAGTGATGCGTGGGGAAGATAAGCAGGAAGTTGAGGAGGCAGTCGAGCACACACATCATGCCACTAAGTATACTCGGTATCTTCATGTTGCCCGTACACCGCAACATTCCGCTGCCGAGATAATTGAGGGTAAGCAGTGGCAATGCGGCGACGAAAACCACGAAATAGAGCGATGCTTTGCCGCATATCTCTTCCTTGCCTCCAAGCCAATGGGGGAGAGGCCATGCTATGGCTATACCAACCAACGCGGCGAAGACGCTGAAGATAAAGCTGGCCGTGATTCCCTGTCGGAACACCCGGCGAGCCCCTTCTTCATCTTTTGCTCCGACCTTATGCGCCACCTGCACGGAATAGCCCGAGGTCATGGCAGAGCATATTCCCCAGAAGAGCCATAGACTGGTGGAGACAAGACCGATGGATGCGGAATCGTCAGCACCCAGGCGTCCAACCATTGATGCGTCGATATACTGCATGGCGATGCTTGACAGTTGAGCCAACATCGCGGGGAGAGAGAGCATGACGGTGAGGCGAAGACGCTGACCCCAAGCCAGCGCCTTCCCTTCGCGGATATATGTTATATCGGTTTTCAGTTTTCGGTTTTCAGTTTTCAGTAGGGACGCGATATATCGCGTCCGCATATTATTATTATAGAGTGCTCACAGCGTTCGCACCACAATCTCTTCAGCGTAGGCAACGGTGTCCAAAATTCCTAACTCCTAACTCCTAATTCCTAACTAAATGTGGTATCAGGCGGTCGAGGGCTTCGGCGAGGCGGGCGCGGGGGCAGGCGTAGTTGATGCGGATATAGTTGTCGTCGCCATACATCAGGCCGCCGTTGATATGCACTTTAGCCGTGACTTTCAGTTTCTCTTCAAGCTCTTCCGAACCGATGCCGAGCGGAGTAATATCCACCCATGAGAGATATGTAGCCTCGGAGTCGCAGACCTTAAGATTCGGCAGTTCATTTCTGAACCGTTCGCGCAGATATTTATAATTGCCGTCAAGATAGAGGTTGAGAGCATCGAGCCATTCGCCACCTTCGTTGTAGGCTGCCATTAATCCGACTACGCCAAACGGGTTGACATCGCAAACCTCGTTGTCATTGATGGCGCGGTCGATCTTAGCCTGAACATCGGCATCGGGGCAGACTATATTGGCGATCTGCAGGCCGGCCGTGTTGAACGCTTTGCTCGGTGAGCAGCACACCACCGCTGACGGGTCAATCGTAGCGTAAGGGATGAATTCGAAGCCTTCATGCACTAACTCGCAGTGAATCTCGTCGCTGACCACGCGCACGTCATGACGCGCACAGATTTCGCGCACACGCTGCAATTCTTCGCGTGTCCAGATACGGCCGGTCGGGTTCTGCGGATTGCAGAGAAGCAGAAGACGAACGTTCGGGTCTGAGGCGCAACGCTCAAGATCCTCGAAATCGATCTCATAGTGGAAGCTATCGCCTGTGTCTACGCGTTTAAGCTTGTTTTCCACCATCACAGCTTTGTTGTTTCTCACCGAAGAGAAGAAACAGTTGTAAGCCGGAGTCTGGATTATCACACCCTCGCCCGGTTTTACAAGCGCCTTGATGATAGCGGAGAGAGCAGGAACCACGCCGGAGGTGTAAATCACACGGTCGCGGTCGATATGCCAGCCGTGGCGCGTGTCGAACCAACGCACAAGTGCCTCATAATAAGCGTCAGGCACCTTTACATAACCGAAAATTCCGCTCTCCACTCTACGCAACAAAGCTTCCGTAACAGCAGGAGCGGTACGGAAGTCCATGTCGGCCACCCACAAGGGGAGGATATCTTTGTCAGAATCGTTATCCCACTTCACCGATGCGGTGCCGCGGCGTTCTGTCAGTTCGTCAAAATTAAATTTCATGAATCTCAACAGGATCTATAGCCTTTGAATGTTCGTCAATAATTATCTCGCCAACCTTCCTGGCCTCAATCTTACCTTTCATCGGATTCTTGATGCTGGTGATGGGTGAGAGCACGCGGGCATTGACCTCACTGTCTTCGAAAGCGAGATCGCAGTCGGGAGCAAATTCGCAGTCCTCAAGAATGAGGTCCTTGCAATAGCATAACGGCTGAGTGCCGGAAATCTTGCATCTCACGAGGTGCAGACGTTTTGAGTGCCATCCGAGATATTCGCCGTGGAGCTCTGAATCATAGACGGTTACATTCTCGGTGCCCCAGAACGCATCTTTTGAATGGATTACGGCGTTGCGGATCTCAACGTTGGTGCAATACTGGAAAGAATAGTTGCCGTGCTGCTCCCAATCCTCGATGCGGATGTTGTGAGAGTGCATGAAGAGGTAGTCGGCTTTCTCAACTTTTACATTTTTGATGTCGATATTGTCGCAATGCCAGAGGGTTTCCTCGGCATCGGGGATGTTGACGTTGCGGAGAACGATGCCATCCATCTCGCGGAACATCTTCGGAGCGTCTATCTGAGTGTCAATCATCTCGCAGTTGCGCGAATACCAGAGGGCGGCTCTTGCTCCGGGAGTGAAAAGAGAGTCGGTGATCTTGAAACCGTCAACGTGCCAGAAGGGGTATTTACCTTCGAAACGACAATGATCGGCCTCGATGTTGGCGCAGCATTTCAGTGCAGATTCGCCGGTATGAATCGTAACGTTCTCAAGGCGGAGATTGCGCTCTCCAAACAGCGGACGTTCGCCGCCAAATTCCTTATCTTTAATAGTTGTCATGGTTATTTATAATATTGTATCTTGTCTTATATCTCAATTATTACTTCTTACTTATTCCTTATTACTTAGCTAAGAATATCCCGTGGGGTCAGGATTTCAAGTGCGGTTGCTCCGAGTCGCGAGCCGGTGAGGTAAGCGATGCGGTCATCCATCGATATATGGTCGTCGGCGACAATTTCGCGCACCGCATCGACCGAATGACGCGGGAATGAAGTCTCATCGTGAGGATAGAAATATGTGGAAACGCCATAGCTCAATGCAAGCCAACGCTGCACGGCCTTATTATGGCAGATGGCGAACGTAGGATTACCGCCACGGAAAGATGCGATGAATCTTGCTGAGATGCCGCGGAAGGCATCGGTGAAGATGGCTTTGGTGCCGACTTTCTCTTCTGACATAACGGCTTCGTGAGCAAGAAACGAGGTGATATCCTCGTCGGTGAGCGGCGGCACTTCCATGTGAAACCTCAATGAGGATTCCACCTCACGGGCCACATTGGTCATCGTCTTCACGGCTTCCACGGGATATTTGCCGTTGGCAGTCTCGCCGGAGAGCATCATTGCGTCGGCGCGCTGATAGACGGCATTCGCCACGTCGGAAATCTCCGCGCGAGTGGGGCGCGGATGCTCAATCATTGAGTGCAGCATCTGCGTGGCAACGATCACGGGCTTGTGGGCAGTGATGCATTTGGTGATCATCATTGTCTGAATTCCGGGTATTTTGGCGGCGGCAACCTCAATGCCAAGGTCGCCGCGGGCAACCATAATGCCGTATGATGCTTCGAGGATTTCATCGAAATTGTCGATTCCCTCCTGATTCTCGATCTTGGAAATTATTTTGATAGGGGAGCCGAGAGTGTCGAGGATATCTTGTACCTCCCTGACATCCGCTGCAGAGCGTACGAATGAATGTGCTATAAAGTCCACTCCCAATTCCACTGCGTATCCGATATTGCGTTTATCGCGCTCCGTCACGGCGGGGAGGTCAATCTTCACGCCCGGGAGGTTCACACTCTTGCGCGAACCGAGTGCGCCGTCGTTTTCAGCCACAGCTTCCACGGTGTCGCCGTCAACGCCGGTTATCAGAAATTCCATCTCACCGTCGTCGATGAGCATACGGTTACCGGGCTTCAGCACGTTGGCAATGCCCGAGTAGTTGAGTCCGATTTCGGTAGGGGAGGTGAGGAGGTTGCTGTCGCCGATGATCTTGACGCGATCGCCGGTGTGATATTCCACTTTCTCTCCGGTAACGGTCTGAGTGGTACGAATTTCAGGACCTTTCGTATCCATCATGATGGCTACTGAATCATCGGCTGCCCTCACATTGTCTACAATCTTCTTGAATCCCTCATATTCAAGGTGGGCAGAGTTCATCCTGACCACGTTGACTCCGGCTTCTACCAATGATTTTATAAATTCTGTATCACATCTTTTGTCGGAAACGGTGGCTACTATTTTAGTGAATTTCTGCATAATTTCAGGTTATAGATTTTATTTTCAAAAATGAGTGTAGGGACGCGATATATCGCGTCCACTGCGACATCCAATATTTAATATCCATTATTTGATTAACGGACGCGATATATCGCGTCCCTACTGGATTGGCAGTGTCACATACATTCATTATACTTCTATATAATATCAACACTGTGCGGACTCATTTTGTTGAAGGACTCACCTTAATTCTCGACTGTAAAAGATATTCCCGCCATCTTGAGATGCATGAGGGTAGTCGACGACGGATTGATAAGGATATTGTGCCCCGCTGTGTTGCGTTGAAAGAGCGGCAGATCGTCGTAGTGGTCGGTGATGACGACTGTATCGCGGTCAAATGTCACGCCCGCTTTTTCCACATTACGCAGCTTCACTGTGCCACGGTTTTCCGCACCGTCGGGGGGGGTAGCAGTGACTTCATTGATTCCGAGTCTTCGCGCCAAAGGTATGACGTAGATTTCCGGAGCGGCCGTAGCGAGGATAACACGGTCGGCCGCATCTATCCGTCGTTGCAAAGAGGAGCGGAGATGAGTCGATAATTTATCTATAAACTTCTCGATGTTTACCTTTTGCAGATGCTTCTGAGCTATAGTCACTATCCTCCGTTTAGCCTCCAAGTGAGTGATGAGGCGCAGTTTGCGGAGGAGGACGATTGAGAAGATATTCAGTCGTGCTTCCGGTAACTGCGCAAATAGGTGTTTCACAAATTCCGTAAAGGAATTGCAATCAATCAGCGTTCCGTCAAGGTCGATAACTAAAGTAGTCATTGTGCTCACTTCGTTCGCACCACAATCATTAAAGGTAGTGTCCATAACTCCTAACTCCTAACTCCTAATTTCTAACTGGCCGGCGGTCTGCTGCCCAGGGGAAGCGGATCAGCGTGCGGTCGCGGTAAAGGGCATAATCCGGGTCGCAGACTGTTTCGGCTCGTGTCACAGTTATAACGGCTGTGCGGATTTCATTACCGTTACCACATTTCCTTAACTCTTCGACTACGCTTCTCAATGAGCGACCACTGTCAAGGGCATCGTCGACTATGAGTACCTTACGGTTTCCCATTGCCAAAGTAGCTTTCAGTTCAGGACTGATCTCAACAGTTCGCGGTTGATAGTTAACCGATTTGTCGCGCCATTGCAGTAGACGGTATTCCAGTTTCCGCAGCATCACGTTGACAAAAGAGGGGAGGTATCGAAGCATTATGCCGAGACCGTTTTTCTTCGCCTTCGACCCTTCACGGCTGCATCTTACGGTGTAGAAATTGCCGATGTTTATGGCCCGGGCCACAAACACCCCGGCGCGCGCCACGGCCACAATCACGTCCGGCTCATAACCGGAGTCCACAACTTCGGCCATAAGCTGACGGCACATCTCGCCAAACGCTTTATCATCAACCGTAATTACTTTCAAAGTTTTCAGCTTTAAGTTTTAAGTTTTCAGAAACTTACATTATCCTTCATACTTTATACTTTATCCTTCATACTTCATACTTGCCGAAGGCTTCATACTTTTGAAATAAGCCTGCTTATTTCAAGGTGACCTCTTCGACGAAGGGTCGGTAGAATCCCATCGTGCGGTCAAGGAAAAGCTGCTTGATAGAATCGAGTCGCGCCGGGTTCTCGTTGGCGATGTTATTCTGCTGGCGCGGGTCTTTCTTCAGGTCGAAGAGACCGTAATCCTCCAGATTGCCGAGCTCATTACCGGTAAGGTTTGTCTTGGGTCCTTCGTAGGGTGGCATGAAGGCGTAATTGCCGAAGCGCAGACCGAGTTTCCCTTGATTTTCAATCACAATCTCATCACGTCCTTTCTTCGATTGACCGAGGAATGTAGGAATCATGGGGCGACTGTCGAGTGTGTCGGGCACCTGCACTCCGACTACATCTGCCAACGAAGAAAGCAAGTCCATCTGGCAGACAAGAGCATCTGAAACGCCCGGCTCCGCATGACCTTTCCAGTAGATGCACAATGGGATATGCGTGCCGCCATCGTAAAGGCTGTATTTACCACCTCTCAAACCGCCGGCGGGTTCATGACCCTTGGCTTGTGCGAGTTCTGCCGACTGGTCGCGGTAGCCGTCGTTGAGCACCGGACCGTTGTCGCTGGTGAAGATAATGATGGTGTTGTCTAGAAGGTCGAGACGTTTCAGCTCCGCCATCAGTTCACCGACACACCAGTCGGCCTCCATGATTGCGTCACCTCTCGCGCCCATCCCCGACGAACCGACGAAACGGCTGTGAGGAGCACGGGGCACATGCGGTTCGTGCAATCCGTAATAGAGGAAGAACGGCTTATCCTTATTCTCCTGCAGGAATTGTTTTGTCTTATCTACGAAATAATCGGCCATATCCTCATCGACCCAACGGGCTTTCTCGCCACCTTTCATGTAGCCGATGCGCGGAATGCCGTTCACGATCGAATTGTTATGGCCGTGCGCCCACTGGAGTTTCATCCAGTCGGGGTTATCTTCCGCCGACGGTTCGCCCTCGAAATTCTTTTCATAATCCACATAGATCGGATCGTTGGGGTCGGCATTTACGACAGCGCCGTTTTCCACAAACACTGTCGGCACGCGGTCATTGGTGGCCGCAATCAGGCAAGAATAGTCGAAACCTATCTCTCTGGCTCCGGGGCGGATAGTGTCGTTCCAGTTCACGTTGCCGCTACCCATTCCGAGGTGCCATTTGCCGATGGCCCCCGTAACATATCCGGCCTCGCGCATCATCTTAGGCAGGGTGTATTGCGCCGTGTCGATCACGAGCGGGGCATCGCCCGGGAGAATCTTGATGTCGTTGCGCCAGGGATACATACCCGTAAGCAGTGCGTAACGGCTCGGGGTGGAGGTGGAGGATGAGGCGTAGGCATTAGTGAACGCCACACCACCGTGGGCGAGGCTGTCGATATTCGGAGTGTGGATGGTCTTAGATCCGTAGAAACTGATGTCGCCATAGCCGAGGTCGTCGGCCAGGATTACGATAACGTTCGGCTGTCGCTCTTCGGTATTCTTCTGAGTGCCGCAACCTGTGAGCAACGCGCCACTTACACCTAATATCGAACTGTTGATTATTAGAGATTTATTCATGAGTTATTTCAGGTTAACAAGATAATCGTAAAGTATATAGCCACCGCGAAAACCACGCGATGTAAACTGATAGATGAGGTTAAGCACTATCCGCTCTCGTTTAGTGACGAGCGGATATTCAAGTGCCTTTTTTCTGAGAGGAATCGCGAGATCGCTCCTTCCCTCCTGCTTATAGAGGGCGGCGAGATTGAGACGGCGGTAGTTTATCATCCTGCGCAGAGCGTTGGCCTCCTTGCGATTCTTCACCGCCTCTTCCGCTGCGTCAATTGCGCGTTCCCACTCCCCCGCTTTCGAATAGTGGTTCTCGCCGGTGATAGATTCCGCCTGCGGGTAAATGACGGATAAGACCTTATCCACCACTACCATTTTCGGATTCTGCGCAAGCAGTCGCACTCCTAACTCCCAGTCGTCCCAGCAACGGAGATTTCCGTTCCACTGTCCGACTTTGCGGAAAAAGTCGGTTTGTGCGGCAAAGGTCAGGGTGCAGATTCTTGCCTGATAGAGCTGCGCTTTCAGTAAATCTTTATGAAAATATTTTTTGACACGACCGTCGGCGTAGGCCGTATCCATAAGTATCAATTCGGGATTGCCGTAGTTTTCGGCAGCTTTTGTGATTTCCTCCACCAATTCCGGTTTTGCGCAATCATCCGAGTCGAGGAAATAGACATAATCGGTCGCGACTTGCTCGAACCCTGCATTTCGGGCGTTGGCAGCCCCGGGAGTAGGTTGGGCGATTAGTTTCATTTCGACACCCGCGAGAGGATGCACTGAAATCCAATCCTTTACGCTTTGGTAAGAATTGTCGGTAGAGTTGTTGTCGACAACGATGAGTTGCTTCGGCATAACCGATTGCCTTGCGATGCTTTCAAGGCTCCGCAACACCAATTTCTCGCGGTTATAGACCGGAATCACTATGGCTATCGTGCTCTTCATTCCTTAACGTCCTCAATTATAGGAATGTCACGTTCTTCATTATAGCTTTCCACCATATACGGTGGTCGACCCTTTGTTTCGTTGAAGATTCGCCCGATATATTCACCGATGATGCCGAGTGCCAGCAGCTGCATACCTCCCAAGAAGAGGATAACGCAGATCAGGGTAGGGAAACCGGCTACCACCTCGCCCCAGACGAGCGTTTTCACCAACATATAGATGAGGTAAACGAACGCGCAGAGTGATACGAGCAGACCTGACACGGTGGCGTAACGCAGTGGGGAGGTGGTGTAGCTCGTGATACCCTCGATCGCCAAGTTGAGGAGCTTGACGAAGTGGAAGTTGGACTTTCCGGCTTCTCGGTCGGCGCGGTCGAACGCAACCTCTTTCTTGTTGAATCCCACCCAGCAGTAGAGACCTTTCATGTAACGCTGAGTCTCGCGAAGTTGGGTCAACGCACGGACAGCCCGACGGTCGAGCAAGCGGAAATCACCGACGTTAGGGAGGGTCTCGATATCGCTCATGCGGTTGAGCATCCGATAGAACGACATGGTGAGAACCTTGCGGATGTGGCTCTCCTTGCCACGGCTCAGACGTTTGCCGTACACATCGTCGTAGCCTCGTTCCCACCAATAGATCATCTCCGGCACCACATCGAGGGGATCCTGCAGGTCGGCATCGATGTTGATAACGGCATCCCCTCCGGCATAGTCCATTCCGGCGAGCATCGCGCTTTCCTTGCCGAAATTGCGGGTAAGGTTGAGCACCGTCACGCGCTTGTCATCCTTTCGGAGCTGACGCACTTTTTCGAGGGTGTTGTCGGTGCTTCCGTCGTTGATAAACAGGAATTCCCATTCGAAGCGCGACATATCCATCTTCTCGCCGTTCACATCATATACCGCGGTCGAGAACCTGTCGAGCTCCCGATGAAGACGGTCGATATTTTCCGCCTCGTTATGGCATGGTATAATAAAGCTGATTTTCTTCATGACTTCATCTCTCCTTTGCCCGAGAGTCCAACCTTTACGGCGCTAAACTATAGAATCAAACGGAATTCCCGGACGAATCGAAGATTAATATGATGTAAAGATACAACTTTTTTAACAACTTCTAAAATTTATGACTAATTTTGCATTGACTTAAACTTCTTATACAATAATTATGAAGGCTATCGATATGAAACGAGATAAATTTGTGTTGGTTTTTGGGGCGGTGTGCTGGGTGTTGCTCGGCGTTCAGATCGCTGCGTTCAATGTGATTTGCCCGATCAATGATTTTTCAATTTTCGGCAATTTTCTTTTAGGACTCTCCGAAAGCATCCTTTTGCTTTCTCCCTATTTGGTCATATCGCGCAAATGGCGGTGGACGATTGTATTCCCGATGGTGATCATCCCTCTTTTTCTTTATGCCAATGCGTTGTATCTCCGCTGGTTTCCTGATCTTATGACCTTCGATCTTATCGCCGGCGGAGCCTCGAACGCCACCGGCACTGTCGCCGACGGTGCGTTGTCGTGCGTGAAAGGTGCGGATGCATGGATAATAGTGCCGCTGCTGCTCTTTATCGTGTTCTATGCGTGGGGGATGCGCAAGATTTCAAGCCCCGGCTTCTCCCTTAAATTCAAGTTGTGGAGCGTGATAGGGGTGTGCATGGTGTTCTTCATCCAGCAGCTTGCGCTGATTCAGGTTTTCAGCAATGATTATTATAAGGAAGGCGGGAATCCTCGCGACCCGAAGAAGCCCGCAGATGGATTTTATTACCACCGCCTGAAGGATAACACCCGTCGTCAGCAGCTTCATTATTACGGTCTTCTTCCATATATCGGATTGCAGACCTATAACCTTTTCAAACCTAAGTATATAAAGCTGACTCCGGAAGAAAATGCCGCGATAGAGGCTTTTATCGCCGGAAACAATAACCGTCAGATGCTTGTCGATTCGTTGCCCGACAATAGCGCGAAGAACCTTATCCTCGTGGTGGTGGAATCGATGAATTCCGACGCCTTGAATGTCAAGGCAAACGGTCGCCCGATAATGCCTTACCTTACATCTCTGATTGACCGTGAGAAAGATGTAATCGTAATGGACAGCGTGCTCTCGCAGGTGGGAATCGGCCGCTCAAGCGATGGCCGCTTTATCTATCAGACCGGCTTGCTTCCGATCACCGACAATCCTATCGCTTTGAAATTCCTTGACCATGAATATCCCTCGCTATCTAAGGCTTTGGGTAGGGAGAGCGTGGAGTTTGACGGTGGTGACCCGATACAGTGGAACAAGCTCGAACTGTCTAAAAAATACGGTTTCTCACAGTTGCGCACCCGCGATGAGGTGATTAAGAATATGAAGAAACTCGGCGGTAAGGACCCGGCGATGTTCAACAACGCACTGCCTGTAATCGAATCGTTGCCGCAACCGTTCTATGTCGCGCTCAACACGATGGATATGCACGACCCATATAACGAATTCGGCTGGAAACGCTCCGACGTATGGCAAGACACCGCCTTCTCCGAATCAGAGAGAATCTATATCGAAAAATGCCGTCAGTTTGATGCCGGACTGAGCCAGTTGATCGCCGGTCTTAAGAAAGCAAATCTCTATGACAATTCGGTAATCGTTATTACCGGCGACCACAACGCGCGTCCGAACTGCCTTAACGGCAACCGACTCGTCAACACACAAATACCGCTTATCATCCTCAATTCGGGTATCGATCTCCGTTCGCACGCCGTGATCGGACAGTCAGACCTTTATCCCACCATCCTTGACCTCATGGGCGCCGCGGATTATAAATGGCGCGGAGTCGGCGTAAGTCTCTTCCGCAATCCCGCCGTGATGAATCCCTCAGATGCGAAAACTGAGTCAGTATCTCCTTACGACTACCCGTCGCCCGAAGCCTGGAAAGTCTCCGACCTCCTCATCCGCTCCGCCTCCTTTGGGAATTAGGAGTCGATTCGGAGGGGCTGTTGCTTGCAACTGCCCGATTGGTGAAGACTGGTAAATCGACACTTGGCGAGCAAGTGTCGCTCCCAACTGTTCAACTTTTGGCGGATTATTCACAGATGCATAAATGATAAGAATTTTCGGGTAGAGAATTAGGATTATGGTAGATATATTCTTGAATACTATAAAGATCGGTAATATCGCGAGGCATCCGATCAAAATAATCTCGTTGCCACAGTCTGCCTCTTCTTCCCAAATATTGATTAATATGAAATGCACTTTGGCGTTTAATTATGGAAATAATCTCTTTTAATGAGATACCTAATGTCGGAAGAATTAGAAAATGCAAATGGTTAGGCATTATAACGTAATCATATAACTCATATTTGATTCCATCAGAGGCTTGCAAGGATTTTTGTAATATATCTCGTATTTGGGGATTGGTAAATAAACATTCTCCGTAACATTGATCATTATATTTGTCAATAATTTTAGCCAATCTTTCTAATCTGATTACTTCATAATCCGATATATTTTTTCGCTCCTCATTTGCATTAATTGCTTTGAATTCTTGAATATGACGTTGATATATTTCCTCTGGAATGGAATCCGCACATCGAATAGTAACAAAATAAATTTTACCATCTTGTTCCCAGTGAGGTAAATTTGATCTCCATTTTCGAATCGGAGAATGGGGGTCGTAGAAAACTTGAGGACCAAGATTTAAATGTTTGTGAATCCGTTCGATCATCTTTAAATGATAAGTAAATATACAAATTTATAATATTATTGGAATAATTCAAAATTTGTTTCTCAAACGACACTTGGCGAGCAAGTGTCGCTCCGTTTTGTCGATTCGGAGGGGCTGTTGCTTGCAACTGCCCGATTAGTGAAGATTGGTAAATCGACACTTGGCGAGCAAGTGTCGAGAGGGTAAAGTTTAACCCCCTGTCGCAAGCTTTGCGACAGGGGGTTAAAAGCATTTTGGTTATGTAGTTAAATTAGAATTAACGGATGATGCGTTTCTCAACCTTGTTGCCCTGCTTAACGATGTAGAGACCGTTGGCGGGGTTGTTAACGCGTACGCCCTGGAGGTTGAAGTACTCAACGGGTGCGTTCTCGTCAGCTGCGATCTCAGCTACTGCAGACTCTTCGCCTGAGAATACCTTAACATTGTCGAGGAAGTAGCGATAAACCATGTTCCCATCTTCTTTAGAAGCCTGAGCGGGCCACTGGGGATCGAGGTTGCGGATAGAGAGGCGGGTGTCTTTAGTAAGGATGGCATCTGTCAGAGGCACCTCGGTGTGATACCACTGGAAGTCAGCGCCGTTAGCGATTTCGAGGGGCATAACGGGGAACTGAAGTTCTTCTTCGCCGTTCTTAACTACGATCACGAGGATGGTAGTATCCCAATTACCGTTGCCTTGCCTCATCGGACACCAGTCGAAAGAAACTTTGATACCGGTTGTGCCTTCGCCAAGATTCTCCATTGCGGGGAATGTGATGCCGCTGAAGTAGTTGGTAAGACCAAACTTCAGGTAGCAGTCCTGAACGTAAATCTGCTTGTCGGGAGTGCGGGCAGATACAGTTTTCCCATTCTTGTCCTGATCTGAATGAGTAGCGAGGAATTCATAGCCCTTTGCCAAAAATGCATTGTAAAGAGTTACATCGTCAGCTTTGCATTGTGTCATGTTCGGACAATTTGAAGATTGAGTCTTTCCATCTTTATCAAGGATAGGCTGTCCGTCTGCATCAACCATTATATCATTTGTTGCAATGGTGTTACCAATGGGTGTAGTCGGATTTGCTGTATTGTATGCCTCGACCCAAGGTTTGATCCATTCGAAATCTTCAGTGTAATAAACAGTTGTCTCTGCGTAGGCTGACATAGCCAATGCGATGCTTGCGAAAGAAAGTAAAATTTTCTTCATAGGGTTGATTTTAAAGTTATTATTGTTAGTTGGTATATCTTTTTTATGCCGGACGGTCGCAGGGCAAAGACGCCCTTTCTTATTCGTCCGCGAGTTATAGTGGGCTTTCAAAGCGAAAGTTTACAAGTGTAGGATTTTGGTTTGAAAGAAATATGCCTATTTGTGAAACTTTTTACATCTAAGGTTTTGTCGCTCTGAATGCAATACGGTTGCAAATTTATAAATTTTTTGGATAGTGGCAAAATAAATAGCTCATTTTTATTGATTTTGAGTTAGAATGCCTCTTTATTAGTAGGGACGCGATAAATCGCGTCCCTACTAATAAAAGTTAGCCCCTGTCGCAAAGCTTGCGACAGGGGGTTAAATGCATTTTGGTTATGTAGTTAAATTAGAATTTAACGGATGATGCGTTTCTCAACCTTGTTGCCCTGCTTAACGATGTAGAGACCGTTCTCGGGGTTGTTAACGCGTA
>JAIEAO010000082.1 GCA_029071345.1 Muribaculaceae bacterium
CTTATATACTATATAGCATATAGTAGTAAATATAATTTCTATTTACAGGAGTTTCAGGGCGATAGCGGCGCAGGCTTCGGCATCGGCAAGGGCGTGGTGATGGTTTTCCAAATCGAAACCGCAGGCGGCGGCAGCTACATGAAGCTGATAATTAGGAAGCCGCAGACATCGGCGTGACGCTGCAAGAGTGCAATCCGACGCTGCATACGCTCGAACGCCGACCGTTAGCCGTCTCAAAATCTATAGCTACAAAATTTTCCATCGTCGATCATAGAGAATAGTATCTGCCAATGTTTACGGCTGGTAGAGGAAGCGTTTGATGGAGCGTTTCGGGGTCTTTTCAAACTCTTCGTCCATAATCTTGAAGCTCTTCACTTTGCTATAGCCGGGAAGATCCTGGTTGAGCGTTGCGATGTTCTGCTCCATAATCTTCTCCAACTTATCTTTACGGATCTTTTCTTTTGTAATCAAATCAAGATCGGGATGGATGAGAGCCTCTAATTCCCCATGATTGTCGATCACCAGAGATTCGCTGACATACGGGAGATTATTGAGCTTGGCCTCGATTTCTTCGGGATAGATATTCTGACCCGACGGGCCGAGAATCATTGTCTTCGAGCGACCCATAATCGTGATGAATCCGTCTTCGTCAATGATACCCATGTCGCCGGTATTCATCCAGCCTGAATTATCGGGCATCACTTCATCGGTGGCTTCTTTGTTCTTATAGTAACCGAGCATTACATTCGGACCTTTCACCCAGATATTGCCGGGAATCTGTGTCGGATCCGGTGAATCTATTTTGATTTCCATACGGTCCATCAATCGCCCTACGGTGTGCGGTTTCGATTCGGATGCGGGAGCATAAGTCAGAAGAGGGCCACATTCTGTCATGCCGTAACCGACCGTAACCGGAAAGCTGACTTGATACAGAAATTTCTCAACATCGGGATTAAGCGGCGCGCCGCCGATGATCAGCTCTCGCACATTGCCTCCGAACGCTTCCATAAGACCGTTGCGCACTTTCTTCAGAACTTTGTCTTTTATGATCGGAAGATGCAGCAGAAATTTGATCAGTGGCTTCTCAAGTTGCGGGAAAACTTTGCTTCTTATTATCTTTTCAAGCACCAGCGGAACCGTGATAATCAGTTTCGGGCGAACATCGGCAAATGCCTTCAGAATCACTTTGGGCGATGGAAGTTTCGTGAGGAAGTTGAGGTGACATCCCTGACAGAACGGATGCAGTGATTCGATCGTCATGCCGTAGAGATGCGCAAGCGGAAGCATATTTACGATTCCGTCGCCGGCATGCAGATAGTCGATATTGTCAAGACAATAGCGGATATTGCTCCATAAGGAAATATACGGAAGCATCACACCCTTCGACATTCCTGTCGAACCGCTGGTGTAGTTTATAACGGCCACATCGTTAGGTTCGAAATCTGGGTAACTGACATTATCCGCTTTGAATTCGTAAGGAAATTCCTTACCGAAACATTCATTGATATTATTTCGCGTCTCGGTAAGTTTAGCATTGCGCGAGAGTGGCATTCCGAATTCGCTGATATAGATTGCGCCTTGCAGATGAGGCAACTTTTTCTCATCAAGATTCTCCCATATCGAAGCATCTACAAAGAGCAGTTTTGCTTCGCAATGGTTGAGGAGATGAGTTACCATATCGGGTTTGAACTCGTGAAGGATCGGCACAGCTACAGCTCCCGATGTGAGACATGTCAGCAGAACAATGACCCAGTTTGATGAATTCTTACCGCAAATCGCCACCCTGTCACCTTTTTTAATGCCGGCAGCATCGAATATGAGGTGCATCTTAGCCACCATCTCGGCCACATCCTTATATTGATAATTCGTGCCTCCCATGTCGGAAAGCGCCATGCTGTCCCAATTCTTTTTTATAGAATTTTCTATCATCTTATTGAGTGAGTCAGCTCGAAACCGGCTCTCCAACTCTTTCCTCAATTCTTTATCGTTTTTCTTTATTTCCTTGATGTTTTCCATATTGACTAAATTTTGGGTTTTGATTAAATATTAATTGGCAGTCTCTCCTTTCGCAGCCTCAAGCCTCTGACGAATCTGAGCCGCGGTCTCACCCCTGCTTACAATCACCCCGTCGGGATCAAGCAAAATGTGGTGAGGGATGCCTGAAAATCCATATATATCGTAAGGCACACGCTGAGTGTTATACATCACGGGCCACGTCAAATTATGCTTTGCAACCATGTTGGCTGTATCTTCAGTCTTATCTCTGACGGCAACGCCGATTATTTCGAGATCTTTATCTCCGAAATCAGCATATAGCTGCTGGAGATCGGGCAATTCCTTGATGCAATAGGGACACCAGCTGGCCCAGAAATCTATCAATGTATATTTGCCCGGTTTGATCAATGACGAGAGCTTAATCTTCTTTCCCCTTTCAGTCTCACCGGCGAAATCCGTATATTTCTCTCCCGGGGCCGTCAACGCTCGATGACGCGCCGATTCCTCGCACTGCTTAACCTTGCGCATGGCGCGGAAATCAACAGGAGCTACGTTAAGGAAACTATCCACCTTCTGCGGCTCGGCATATTTTATCCACTCCACCCCGAAGTATGCTCCGATAGGGTTATCCTTGTTATCATTATACACCTTTTCGGCATAATCAAGATAGAGGTTCATGTCGTCAAGATTCTCAATAGAATCCAATTCGGCAAGCAATCCCGTGAATTTATCGTTAAGCGGAGTCATCGACGCCACGCTTACAGAATCTGAAAACTGGGCATTGCCCGCCTCCATGATATAATATGCACGGGTTCTGCCGTCGACCATAATCTGAGTGAAAAGGGGTAGCTGAACACTGTCATTATCATTGAAAATTAGTTTTGCCTTACCATCGGTAATAACCGATGATGCGAGAATAGTGGAATCCGCAAAACTGACGATCTCAATAGTCTTGCCTTCAAACTTGTCTTTGTCGGAAACCGTCACATTCAGACTGGCGACTTTAGGCTGACCGCATCCGAAGAGGGCCAGTCCGAACAGTCCCACAGCAAATATTCTTGATAAATTCTTTATTTTCATATTTCAAGGTTATACACATCCGTATCAAACTTTATGCTGCATTTCACATAATATTTAACACAGACTCATTAATAATAACAAAATTTTACATCAAGGTGTTTAATCACCTCATTATTATTCTTTATCCAATCCACCTCCGGGCCGAGTACTTAAGCACTCTGACTTATTTCCCCTCTACCATAATTTTAAGCACGTGCTTATCTGTCTCACGCATCGCCTCGCGACCGATCGAGGTCAGATTATTGATCGTGACATCGATGTCGTCGCTGATGATACCCTCGCTTGCCGTGACGCATTTACAATTCATAGCCAGCATCGCAGACATTACGGCGGTTGCCACACCTGAAGAGATCTTCATCGAGCATGCAGGCTTCGCACCGTCGCATATCATTCCGGTAAGATTCGCCACCATATTTTTTATAGCCGCGCAAACTTGATCGTAATTTCCCCCCATCAGATATACTAATCCGGCCGAAGCTCCTGTAGAAGCCACCACACACCCGCATAAAGCCGACAGCGTGCCGAGGCTCTGCTTGATATATATGCTTGTCAGATGACTTAAAATCAATGCCCGGGCCGTGGTTTCTTCATCCGCACTGATCTCTTCGGCGTAAGTCACCACAGGCATTGTAGCCGTAATACCCTGATTTCCACTTCCCGAATTCGACATTACAGCAATCTGAGCTCCCCCCATCCTTGCATCGCAGGCGGCCGAGGTTCTTGCCATCATCCTGTCTAACGGAGCAACCCCGATAAGGCCGCCGCTATTAAGCAAAGTCATTCCGAGCGAGTGACCATATTTACCGCTCATACCAAGATCTGCAGCCGCACTGTTGAGTCGCTTCGCCTCCATGATGAAGAGTATATCTTCACGCGGCGCAGTCATGGCAAAATCATAAACCATCGCCGCCGTCAGTTTTACATCCCGGTTATTTTCCCCTGCACTTTCACCGGCTTCTGTGTCTAACAGCACCTCTTCAGCCCGGCTAAGGTGTACAAAATTCTGATGCGATCCGGAAATTATAGCTTTGGCTTTGCCTCCTTCCGCACTTCTAACCTCCACTTCGATATAGAGATTCGATGGAGCATCCTCTTTGTGGCATATAGAGATTCTGTCTTTAGCGATATACTTCTTTCCCTCCTCGACCCAATCGTCATTTACATCTTTCAGCACCTCAAGGCCATATTCCGACTTACCGACCAATGCCCCGAGAGCCACAGCTATCGGCAATCCGATCATTCCAGTGCCGGGGATTCCTACACCCATCGCATTCTTGATGATGTTACCGCTGAGTTGCAGATCTATATGCTCGGGGATGGTTCCCAAAAGCTCTGTAGCTTTCGCTACGGCAAGAGAAACCGCAGCCGGTTCGGTGCAACCCATCGCCGGCACTACCTCTCTTTTAATTAGAGCTAATATTGCGTCTATGGTTATTCGGTCCATGGTTAGATATATTTAAGGTTCAGGTGCGGAAATCAATTATGCAGACTCGGGAAATGCACTATCAAAGAGGAAGCTGACCATTGCGGCTCTGCTCCACTTTCTTATTACGCCAGCAGTTGCGACACACGGAGATGTATCGGTCGTTACCTCCGATTTCCACCTGATCACCTTCTGTGATGATCTCACCTCGCGAATCGATTCGCGCATTTACTATTGTTTTGCGACCACAGTTGCAGGTGGATTTAATTTCGTCGATAGTGTCAGCGATTTCAAACAGACGGCGTGATCCCTCGAAAAGGTGAGTCTTGAAATCCGTGCGCAGGCCATAGCAGATCACATTGATGCCGTATCGGTCAACTATAAGCGCAAGCTGGTCAACTTGTTCCGTAGCGAGAAACTGAGCTTCGTCAACCAGTATCCAATCCGGATGCGAACCGCCGTCTTCCACCATCTCTCTCACGAGGCGAAACAGATCAGTGTCACGATATATCCACTGACACTCACGCTCTATGCCGATGCGGCTGCGGATCACATTTTTCTTCTCTCTCGTATCAATCGAAGGCTTGAAACACATATACGACATTCCACGCTCCTCGAAATTATATGCAGTGGTAAGCAACAATGCGGTCTTTGCAGAACCCATAGTGCCATACCTGAAATACAACTTTCCTAATCTTTTCATGATATGCGAATTTACTAAAATTCTCGCAATGTATCAAATCAAATTATATTCATCTTCCCCAAGGGTCTGGATATGACCCGAAAACACCGCATAAATGGCGACATTAATCCCGTCATTGTTAATTTATGTTAAAATTAACAATAGCTAATACAATATTTATAAAATTTTTGTTATATAGACGAGTAAAACCGATAAATAGAGTCAACTATGGCAGATGTTAAAGTAATATCCGTGAATCCGAGTGTTCAGACTTTAGGTGCCATCAATACGGCTAAACTTGAAGACTTCGCTCGTTCGTTACGCATGAATGAGGCTTCGGTATCCTTTCCGGGATTAGAAGCTGTATGTCGATTCATTTTCGGCGTTGATCCGATCGACTCTGACCGGGTATCCTCTAAACCTGTTTTCGTCAGAATCGTTACTGCCGTCCTCTTTGCATTCTCAGCGTATACAGCATCCGCAACATTCTCAACAGGATTGCCCTTCCTTACGCTCGCTTTGGTCATCAGCGGAATGATAGCTGCAGGCTTCTTCGAAAGAATAGCATCTTTCGGAGGATTCGCAATGCTGACTGGATTAATCATTTATTCTATTGTCAACTCCTCCGCCACTGTCCTGACTCTGGAAAGTACGGAGACCATACTTTTCGTCATGATGTCAGGAACGCTTCTGGCAGCAAGCGTGATGGGACCGGGCGCGATAAGCATAGACAGAATTATGTGTCGCGCGTTATATCGTTCGATAAAAAAGCACATCGCTCACCATCGCGAACAGCAAGCTCTCCACGAAGCCGAAATTCGACTTTCTTACAAAGCCTGGCGCAACGCCTGATTTCCGCTTAACTTGATTTATGCTCGATCAGAATAATATCTCAACCCGGATTTTTTACCAAGAAGGTATTAAGTCCGGGCTTCACATTTAATCTTTTTAAAATAAGATACCAGATTTATATACGGTTATTTACTTTCTCACAAAATTTTATTAATTTTGCATACCAAACTATTCCGATATGCTTAATAAGATAAACGCATTAAAAGAAGAAATCAACGCAGCCGTCGCATCAAACTTGCAAGATGTTGAGGATCTGCGCATTAAATATTTGAGTAAAAAAGGGTCAATCTCTCAGCTGATGGTTGAATTCCGATCGGTGCCCGCTGAAATGAAACGTGAGTTGGGTCAGCGCATCAATGAGCTGAAGAATCTCGCTTCAGAGCGCATAGCCACCCTGAAAGATAGTTTTGCGGCTTCCGGCGACTCCGAAGCAGAATCACTTGACCTCACACGCACAGCGACCCCCTACGAACTGGGTACACGCCATCCCCTTTCGATCGTAAAAAATGAGATGCTGCGAATTTTTGCCGGCATGGGCTTCACCATCGCTGAAGGTCCTGAGATCGAAGACGACTGGCACGTGTTTGAATCACTCAACTTCGCGCCGGATCATCCTGCCCGCGATATGCAGGACACTTTCTTCATCTCGCGCAATCCGGCAGACATTCTGCTCCGTACGCACACCTCATCTGTGCAGACCCGTGTGATGGAGCACGCTCAGCCTCCGATCCGCATTGTCTGCCCGGGCCGCGTTTACCGCAACGAGGCGATCTCCGCCCGCGCCCACTGCTTCTTCCATCAGGTGGAGGGTCTTTACATCGACAAAAACGTATCATTTGCCGATCTGAAACAGGTGCTTCTCGGGTTTGCCCGCCAGATGTTCGGCCCCGAAACCAAGATCCGTCTCCGCCCCTCTTACTTCCCATTCACCGAACCGTCGGCTGAAATGGATATCTCATGCCACATCTGCGGTGGTAAAGGTTGCGGTTTCTGCAAAAACACCGGATGGGTGGAAATCCTCGGTTGCGGCATGGTCGACCCCAATGTGCTTGAGGCATGTGGCATCGACTCTAAAGTTTATTCCGGTTACGCATTCGGTATGGGTATCGAGCGAATCACCAACCTTAAATATCGCGTGAAAGACCTCCGAATGTTCAGCGAGAACGATTCACGCTTCCTAAGAGAATTTGAATCTGCAAGATGACAATCAAACAAAGATACGAAGGCATTATCTCAATATTTCAGGAGATAATGCCCGAACCTAAAACGGAGTTGCATTACGACACTCCGTTTCATCTTTTATTGGCGGTGATCCTCTCTGCGCAATGCACCGACAAGCGTATCAACATGGTCACTCCGGCACTGTTCGAACGCTTCCCCGACCCGCAATCGCTCGCTGCAGCCAACGAAGAGGAAGTTTACGAATATATCAAAAGCGTAACCTTCCCCAACAACAAAACCCGTCACCTCATCAAGGCCGCGCGCGTGCTTGTAGAGGAATTCGGAGGGGAAATGCCTACGGATATCGACAACCTCATGAAATTGCCGGGAGTAGGACGCAAGACTGCAAACGTAATGCTTGCCGTCGTGTGGAACAAATCGGCGATGGCGGTAGACACTCATGTGTTTCGCGTGAGCAACCGTCTCGGATTGACCAACAACTCTAAGACACCGCTCGAAACAGAAAAGACACTCATTAAATACATCCCCGAGGAACTGGTTTCGACCGCCCACCACTGGCTGATACTCCACGGACGCTACGTCTGCAAAGCGCGCAAGCCGGAATGTCTCGAATGCCGCCTAACACAATACTGCAAGATGTATAACTCAGCCGGCTCAAAATTGTAACCCCGCATAAGCGAGCGAAGCGAGTGCAGTGTGGGGTCTGTACCTAACCCAAAACCAAGCCTCGAAGAGGCGAATTAATAAAACACCTCTCCGTAGCCCGCGGATAACTCTAAATTTATGTTAAAAATTACATCTTCAAAAACTATTCGTTATCTACGTTGTTTTAAAGATATAAAGAAAATCGTTTCATGATGTTAGGTTAGTTCGAAAAAGTATTATGGAAAACACTTGAACGGGGCTGGTTGCGAAACCGGCCCCGTTCGCGTTATTATCGATCCTTCGTAACGCCGACACTCCGTGATGGCGAAAATACCAATGAATACACGCCGCAAGCGGCTTGGCGATGGACGAATTCGATTACAGCAGAGACTCCCACTTGCGAAACCACCACGCCTTTTTAACCTTCCGACAAACCGGCTTCGCTCAGCCTAAGATGCAATATTGTGGCCTATAGATTTTGCGGTGAATTTTTTCGGTGAAACAGGTTTGTCGATAGGTGTAAAAAAATAGCGGTGTGTCAATTGGATTTGACACACCGCTATTTATTTAGTCAGTATCTATGTCTTATTTCTGGCGGAGGGCTTCCTCTTCGGGAATCATCTCCGGATCAACGCCCCAGCTCTGCTGCGACAGACGCTTGTAGTTGTTGTAGCGCCACTGTGCGTTTGCCTTGGCTGCCTTGAAGAGCTCGTCGGCATCTTGCGGGAACATCTTGTAGAGCGATGCGAAACGAACCTCACCCTTGAGGAAGTCTTCGAACTTGCTCCAGTCGGGCTCTTTAGAGTCAAGGCTGAAGGGGTTCTTACCTTCGTTCTCAAGTTCGGGGTTGTAACGCCAGAGCTGCCAGTAACCGCATTCTACGGCCTGCTTCTCCTCTTCCTGGCTATGACCCATACCTTTCTTGATACCGTGGTTGATACAAGGAGCGTATGCGATAACCAATGACGGACCATCATATGCCTCTGCCTCGCGGATAGCCTTAAGGGTCTGAGCGTTGTCTGCTCCCATTGCAACCTGAGCTACATACACATAGCCGTAAGTGGTAGCGATCAGACCGAGGTCTTTCTTGCGGATACGCTTACCTGCAGCAGCAAACTTCGCAATCGCACCGATAGGTGTTGATTTAGACGACTGACCACCCGTGTTTGAATAAACCTCAGTATCAAGAACGAGGATGTTGACATTCTTGCCTGAAGCGATAACGTGGTCAAGACCACCGAAACCGATATCGTAGCTTGCTCCGTCGCCACCGATAATCCACTGGCTGCGTTTTGTCATGTAATGACGGAGATTTACGAGTGTCTTGCAGCTGTCGCATTTGTCAGCATATTTCTTGGCCACTTCAGTAAGTTCGTAACCCTTATCGTGCGACATCTGAGCGTCGTTGCGGTTATCAAACCATGCTTTGGCAGCATCTTTCAGATCCTGAGGTGCATTTGCATCCTCTTCAATCTTGTTGCAGATAGCCTCAACACGAGCGCGCATCTTCTCATAACCGATGTGCATACCGAGACCGAACTCGCAGAAGTCCTCGAAGAGCGAGTTAGCCCAAGCGGGTCCGTGACCTTCGGCATCGGTGGTGTAAGGAGTTGAGGGCACTGAGCCTGAATAGATTGAAGAGCAACCTGTAGCGTTAGCTACCATCTGATGGTTACCGTAGAGCTGAGAGATAAGTTTGAGGTAAGGAGTCTCACCGCAACCTGAGCAAGCACCGGAGAACTCGAAGAGGGGCTGAGCAAACTGGCTGTTCTTAGCGTTAAGCTTAACGTCTACGAGATCTGCTTTGCTCTTGACGTTCTTAACCAACCAATCCCAATTCTTCTGCTGGTCGAGCTGTGATTCCTCGTGAACCATAGTGAGAGCTTTCTGGCCTTTTTTGCCGGGGCATACATCAGCACAGTTGCCGCAACCGAGACAGTCGAGAACGTCAACCTGCTGTACGAAACGCATACCGGTGAAAGTCTTGCCGATAGCCGGGATTGAGTGCTCCTCGCCGAAAGGAGCTGCAGCAGCCTCCTCGGGAGTGAGGACGAACGGACGGATGCAAGCGTGAGGACAAACAAACGAACATTTGTTACACTGGATACAGTTCTCGGGATTCCATTCAGGAACGAATGCAGCCACACCGCGTTTCTCGTAAGCGGCAGTGCCCTGCTCCCATGTGCCGTCGGCACGGTCAGCGAATACGCTTACGGGGAGAAGGTCGCCATCCTGAGCGTTGATCGGGCGAACCACGTTTGTGATGAAATCGGGAGCGGGAGCGAGTGCCGGAGCATCGTCTTCAAGCTCAGCCCATGCGGGATCCACATCGAGTTTTGCATACTCACCGCCACGGTCTACGGCAGCGTAGTTCATATTGACGATGTTCTCACCCTTCTTGCCGTAAGACTTAACGATGAATTTCTTCATCTGCTCGATTGCAAGATCAACGGGGATAACCTCTGTGATGCGGAAGAACGCACTCTGGAGAATGGTGTTGGTACGGTTGCCGAGACCGATCTCCTGTGCAATCTTCGATGCGTTGATATAGTAAACGGTGATATTGTTCTTCGCGATGTAACGTTTCACCTTGTTCGGGAGATTCTTGCCGAGCTCCTCACCCTCCCAGATTGTGTTGAGAAGGAATGTTCCGTTGGGCTGGAGACCGCGAAGCACATCATACATGTGAAGATATGCCTGAACGTGGCAAGCCACGAAGTTCGGAGTGTTCACCAGATAAGTCGAACGGATCGGAGTGTCGCCGAAACGTAGGTGAGAGCAAGTGAAACCACCAGACTTCTTAGAGTCGTAAGAGAAGTATGCCTGGCAATATTTGTCGGTGTTGTCACCGATGATTTTAACCGAGTTTTTGTTGGCACCAACAGTACCGTCAGCACCGAGACCGTAGAACTTAGCCTGGAACATACCCTTGTCGCCTACGTTGATTTCGGGGCTGAGGGGAAGAGAATGGAAAGTAACATCGTCTACGATACCGATAGTGAAATGATTCTTAGGCTCGTTAAGCTTAAGGTTCTCATAAACTTCCACAATCTGAGCGGGAGTGGTATCTTTTGAGCTGAGACCGTAGCGGCCACCGACGATGAGGGGGGCACTCTCTTTGCCGTAGAAGCAGTCTTTAACGTCAAGATAGAGAGGTTCGCCGTTAGCACCGGGTTCTTTTGTGCGGTCGAGGACAGCGATACGTTTTGCAGTTGCGGGAACAGCTGCGAGGAAGTGTTTCGCAGAGAACGGACGATAGAGGTGAACGCAAACCACGCCGACTTTCTCACCTTTGCTGCGGAGATAGTCGATAGTCTCCTTGATACACTCTGTCACGCTACCCATGGCTATGATCACGCGGTCGGCCTCAGGATCTCCGTAATAATCGAAGAGACCATAGTTGCGTCCGGTGATCTTATTGATCTCCTTAACGTAGTTTTCTACGATTTCGGGGATTGCATCATAATAGGGGTTGCTTGCCTCACGGTGCTGGAAGAACACATCGGGGTTCTCAGCCATACCGCGGGCTACGGGCTTATCGGGGTTGAGCGCGCGCTGACGGAACTCTGCAAGAGCATCCTGGTCGATCAGCGGAGCAAGCTCCTCTTCGCTGAGGGCCTCGATCTTCTGAATCTCGTGAGATGTGCGGAAGCCGTCGAAGAAGTTGATGAACGGCACGCGGCCCTTGATTGCTGAAAGGTGAGAAACGGCTGCAAGATCCATTACCTCCTGCACCGAGCCTTCGCAGAACATGGCGAAACCTGTCTGACGGGCTGACATCACATCCTGGTGGTCGCCGAAGATGCTGAGCGCATGAGATGCGAGCGTACGCGCTGAAACATGGAATACGCAGGGAAGGAGCTCGCCGGCGATCTTATACATATTCGGAATCATCAGCAAGAGACCCTGTGACGCAGTGTAGGTGGTGGTCAACGCACCTGCCTGCAGCGAACCGTGAACCGCACCGGCGGCACCACCTTCACTCTGCATCTCCTGCACCATCACAGTCTCGCCGAAGATATTCTTTCTTCCGGCTGCCGACCAATCATCCACATACTCTGCCATCGTCGACGACGGAGTGATAGGGTAGATTGCGGCTACTTCGCTAAACATATAACTGATATGCGCTGCGGCCTGATTGCCGTCGCACGTCAGAAATTTCTTTGTTTTACCCATAGTTATTAATCGATTGATATTAATTGTCTTATTTGAATCGTATTTTCTATCTCTGAACGAGCCTGAGGCAGGAAGCGCAACAGACTTATTTCCACTGCCAAAACTTTGGTCGGAGGGTATAATACCTATTCAAGCTACAAAGTTAACAATTTTTACTAAACTCTCAAAATTTCACACCAAATGTGTGTTCAAAACCATGTTAAAAAATAGCATCAAACCGTAGCGGAGGTTTCCCAACCTCCGCATAGTAACGCAGACACTTCGTGGCTGCGGTGTCCCGAAGCCTACCCCATTGCGGAAGTCAGGAAACTTCCGCTACGGCATTAGAGGCGACTAAACGGAGCGACACTTGCTCGCCAAATGTCGAAAACCATATCCTACGCAGGGGCGCGGCAGACAGTAACGCAGACACTCCGTGGCTGCGAATAATCCGCCGTCACGGAGTGCCGGCGTTACGGTCAATGCGTTCGTCGTATGCAGGCAGTTGCAAGCAACAGCCTCTCCGTATATAAAAATCAGTGCAAAGACCGAAAGCCCGGTCCTTGCATTGACATCATCATCTATTATTAACTATTCAAGCATAGATTAATTCTGTATGAATTTCTTACCACCCTTGATGTAGATCTGCCCGCGCTGGGGATTCTCAACCTTCCGCCCATAAAGGTCAAACATCGGGATATTCTCCCAATCCTCGTCCGACATTATCTCGTCCACTGCCGACTGCGAAAAGTCATAAACTTGTATGTCGTAAAAATACATCCACGGACTCGTCTCCTTACACTTTTCAACAGCTGCTTCACTGGGCACATACAGCACCGCCCGATCGTATGGAGAGAAAATAGAGAATAATGTCTTGTATCCTGTCAGGGGTTCCTCTGTATTATAGTATACGGATTTTATTAAATTGGAATTGTTAAAAGCAATTTCACCTATAGAAGTAAGAGAGCCGGGGAGCCAGACAGTATTCAGTCTTGTGCAATAGCTGAAAGCTCCTTCACCTATTTTAGTTACCGATTCAGGTATTACTATTGATGTAAGGGCCGAGTTGAAGCAACAGATTCCTTCACCGATTGTAATAACAGAATTGGGGATAATCAATGAAGCCAAATCCTCGCTATGAATAAAAGCTCCGTCTCCAATAGAAGTGACAGTGTTAGGAATTATTACAGAGGTTAGGCCCATTAAATTAGCGAAACCACGGTAACCGACAGCCGTAACAGTGTAGGCTACATTATTTGCATCATAAACTGTCGCCGGAATCTTCACCTCACCTGTTACTTTATTTCCACTTGTTCCGTCCGTGCCATCTTTAGTAGTTACGGTTTTATCCTCTTCGCTAAGCACAGTATATGTTAGAGTCTTCCCCTCATATTGATAAGTGAAATCGCGGGCAAAAGTGGGGAGCGCAAGCATCACACCAAGCGCAATAAGTAAATTTCTTTTCATAAGCATAATATAGTTTAATTTAATAGTGAATAATAGAGTTAGTCATGCAGGAGGTAACAAAAGTTGCCCCCTACATGAACAACGGATAAAATTAGCGAATATTGAGTTTCTTATTGTCAAAAATTTCCGAATCAACAAGATAATTGACAATATACATACCCGAATTAAGATCACTTGAATCAATTATAAGAGATTTTGCTCCTCTTTCGACATATATCGTCTTTACAGTCGAGCCGTCAAGAGCTGAAGTGATAGTCACAGCTGCATTATAAGGTGCATACGACTGAAGTTCTACCAATATCTGTTTGCTTTGATTCAAGGGAGTTACACTCTTTATTCCATTGGTAACATCCAATGTGATACTGCTTGTTGCAATTTCACCATTTTCTGTTACACCAACCACTTTAAACTCATTATCTCCATATATAGGAGTAACAGTGATTGACTTGGCGTTGGAGATTCGTTCACCATTGCCGTTTAACCATTCAAATGACTCAAATTCGTCAGATGCCACTGTTAACATTTGTGATCCATCATCAATAGGAGTTTGTTCAATCACCATACTCTGCGAGCTCAAGGTCGGTGATTCTATGATGAATGTTTCCCCTCCTACAATAACTCCATTTTCATCTCTCTGAATCAAATGTAATGTATAAGTGTCTTTCAAGGAATTATAATCATTAAAATTACATTTTACTCTTACTACATCAAATTCATTTCCCTTGAGAGTTAGAGTTTTCAACCGACCCAAAGGAGAGTTGAATTTGACACTCCTCAATCCTACTCCAGATAAATTCTCAGAAGGTACCTCAAGATTATCATACTGACAGCCCCCGCGTTCCCAAGCATCATAAATAGTCGAACTCATTTCAAGTTCCATATTTGCATGGGTAAAGAATTCTGCATCATTTGCCGTTTCCGGTTCTAATTCAAGTGTATAGCACTTCGTGGAATTCGATGCGTTACGAACATATACCTTAAATGAGTTCAGTAGGTCGCTTCTTTTTATAACCGTTACATTCTTTTGTGCTAAATGATTAATTTTACCTACTTCATAATTAGTTACGCCCTCAATGTATGGATCATCTAATGGATAGTCCATTACCCTTGCCAATAAACAAAAGTGGAATTCTCCATCCGGTTTATCTCCTAAAACGGGAGGATATGGCCAATTAACTTTCATAACAATAGAATCTCCGGCTGCGATAGAAGGAATTCCTATCGGAGTCATTGGATATCCTGTGACATTATTATTACTTGGGCTGACTTCTCGTCCTCGCCATACTTTGGGATGGATTTGAGTAGATGAATGTGACCAATATACCTGCAACCACTTCCCTCTGATATAATCCTCTTTACCTCTATTGTGAATTTTTACATACACAAAGACCATGTCATCATCTTTCGTAAATATAGGATTCTGATGAACTTCAATACTATCATTCTCATTCCTTACCCATATTCCGGGGCTTAGCCAAAATTTATCAGTAGTAAGATTAGGCTCACGCCCTGTATCTTCAGGATTATTCTTGATGAATAAATCTATTGATTCAGGAATCCTATTAAAGGAAAGGTCTTGACCTACAGATACAGGATTGGAGTTATAGATCGGATGTTCATTTCGCCTATCCATTCTCTTTGCGTATTCGAAAGCCTCGTCCATTGTAATCCGGCCATCGGGATATAAGTCAACACCATCAACCGGAACCCCGGCATGGTTCCTGCCATTGACAGCGCAGGTCCAGTGGTATACAAACTCATCGTATGGGATGTCGGGGCACGCCCAGGATTCCTCATTTTCCGCAGTGGCTGCCGTAACCACACAGCCCACCTTGTTGAGGTCGTCTATAAAACCACCCGCATAGCTCTGACCCAACATTACGTTGACATTCACATATTTATCAGTGAAGGGTTCCAACATCTCGGCCAGCTCCTTTTCCTCTAAGCACTCGTAATCCCACAACCATATATTGGAGGTGGATTTGAGATAGTTCCGACCGCCATGAGATATGACGTATACGAACAGGTGGTCATCCTTTTTCATTTTGTTCTGCAGATCACTTAGAGTAGCCGAGATGTTTGATTTAGTAGCGGCAAGGCTAATATCGTCTGTGCCGTCACCATCAAGATCAAGGCTTTGCGATCTATACTTGCCGTCAACCCCTAACATATCCGCTGCAGAATTGGCTCCATCAGCCATAATCGGATAAATATTTTCTCTCGGCACACCGTAGCGATTTACAAGTGTCTGATATATAAACGAGCAATCATTCCAATAGCGTTCCTTATTTGCACTTATTTGCACATGGAGCTATTCCGCCGCTTATGATTAGAGCATAGGTCTTTTCAGCCTCCGCTTTTTCTTCTTGCGAAATCTCAATTTTAGAAACTACAGGTTTTGTTAAACCGTTGGTATCGTACAGACTATTAATTTCCAATGGCTTGTAATTACCCTTCGGAGGAAGGCACACAAAAGTTTTATTCAACGGTATTAATATCTCGGAACCCTTTATTGACATAGGGTAATCCAGAATATAGCCCTCGTGCTCCCAACCTTTTAATGGTTCAGCATCAACGAAAACTCTCCAACCTCCTAATTCATCCAGGATGTAGTAATCCACATCCATATCCCGAAATTCCATTTTGGATGCTTCAAGTACATCTTTTTTAGAAATAATTTTTACTGGTTCAATAGGCACGATAGGATCGATAGGTCGGACTACAGTCTCACCTATAGTCGGCAGAACACTACCTGCCAACAGTCCCATCAAAATTAACTTTTGTTTCATAGGGTTTAGGTTTTAAATTAGTTATTCAAAAATGATTTGTCCGTAGTAGGTGTGGCCGGATTCGGTGCTGATCTCGACAGCGCCGCCGTTGGGGAGTGATCCGACATAAATATCGGCATGGTCTGCTGAGTCGAACACATACTGAGTCATAAAGCCGGTGGCATAGTCCGTAACATAAAGCGTACATTCACCCTCCGGGATTACAAAGTCAAATGACAATTCACCATCGCAATACCAACATTCGATATGCTGCTTCGACGGTGCCTTAGGACGACCAAATGAAGAATTATCCACATCCTTGACTGGTACTGGCACCGGATTAGAAATAGTAGTGTTCGTGTTGGGATCAGAGGCATGCACGGATGCAAATCCACCGATGAGCAAAGCGATAAATAATAACGTCTTTTTCATATTCATGATGTTTATGGGTTTGAAATCGGGAGCAAGTTAGGACTATTATTTTGACAATCCAAATATTTTAGTGATTATTTTATTCCTCACTATTTATTATATATTGCTAATTATCAACACATTACAAGGGTGAGGAAAATTGAATTTTCCTCACCCCTGTAAGTAGCTGATTATATGATTATAATTTTTATTCCTGGGGAATAAAAACCTTACGCATCATGAATTTTTTAGACATTTTAGCACATCTGCATACTCATTTTTACCGACAGCACTGATTCTATCGGCGAGCCGATACTTGATATTATAGAAGTTTTTAATCTTTATGTTGAGAAAAAGACAGATTGCCTTTGCTGAAAATCCTGCACAACAGAGTGAGATAATCCGCAAATCTCGTTCACTTATTTTCAAACCATCCTGATTCCGCAGTTTACCGATTATGCCGTTCATATATTTATCTACAGACTCTTCAATCTGCAGCATATTCTGATCTGACTTAAATTTCTCAATATGTTTTTCTATGCGGTCCACGATCATGAGCCTTTCGGCATCGGTGTTGCTTTTATCAAAATACTGATCACAAAGTTTATTGAGAATTTTGGGCTGGTCTTGAAACAAGTTGAGTAAATCTTGTCGAAAATGAGACAGACGTTCAGACTGTGAAGACAGAGTTGTCTTTAAAAACTCATTTTCGCTTCCCATACCTGATAATTGTTCCATCAGAATTTGAATCTCCTCGATATTTCTCTTTATTCTTTCATTTTTCCTTTTAGATGTCACATAATAGGCTATAATCAATACTATAA
>JAIEAO010000083.1 GCA_029071345.1 Muribaculaceae bacterium
ACACTGCGGGTAAACTGACTCTTGTGACGGCTGCCGGACAGCCGTCGCTCCATACGTTCTCAACACGTCTGCGCGCTCTACGTTTATCAAAAGGTAAACAGAAACTTACCACCAACGGCCGCGGAGAGATTTTGGTTAACGGCAAATCTTTAGCTAAAAAAGTTACATCAGATTCAATCGCATCTGACGTTTCCGGAGAGATCACCCTCAACCCGGAAGCCGACAACGAGATTCAGGTGAAGATTCTTTCCATGCCGGAAGACGGTGCCTCACCTGAATTTAAGGTGGAATACATACCTGAAGATAAATTCAAGGAGATCGCAGTGGAAGAGGGAGCGGATATTTCACGTCGTTTCTCTACGCTCGGCACCATGACCGGCGAGCGCGTGACAAAAACCTCAATCTCACCTGACGGCAAATATATCATTGTAAATTATAGCGAACGCTTTTCCAAACAGGATTCGGAATCGCGCACCGAACTCATCGAGACCCAAACCGGTAAAGTCATCTCCGGCGACCTGAATAAGTCGGCCAACTGGATGCCCAAGGGTTCAAAGATTTATTATACGGTAAAGGGTGCCGGCGGATACACTCTTTACACCATGGACGTTCCTTCGTTGAAATCTGAAATCATCGCTCGCAACGTTCCTGATGCCAATTTCTTCTTCACCCCTGATATGCGTTATGTGATTTATAACCAATATGTAGAAGGCAAGAAAGAGAGTGGACCCACAAGACGGCTCCTCAACCCTGACGACCGCATCCCGGGCGACCGCGACCGTTACTACATCATGCGTTATGATCTGGTAAACGGCGTTGAAACTCCTTTGACCTATGGTGGCCCCTCAACCTATATCAGCGATATTACACGCGATGGGAAATATCTCCTATATTCCACATCCACATTCATCGCGTCGGAATATCCGATGTATTTCAACGACTTCATCCAGTTGGATCTGACCACTCTCCGGACAGACACCATCTTCCGCCATGACGGATATATCAACAGCGCGGTCTATTCTCCCGATGCCAGGCAGCTTTTCATCTGCGGCGCGGCTCAGGCGTTCGACGGCATCGCTGCCGAAGTAGGAAATCACCCGATTCCTAATGAATATGACATTCAAGGTTATATCTATACGATCGCAGATAAGAAGGTGATTCCCGTAACTAAGAATTTCAGGCCGTCGCTCGATAACCGCGCGGTTTGGAATCCTGCTGACGGCAATATCTATTTTCGCGCTAATGAAGGTTTCGGCATTAACCTTTACCGCTTGAATCCTAAAAATATTGAAATCTCCAAGCTCACTACGGAAACCCAGGTGGTCTATAGCTTCTCGATCGGTGATGATGAGTCAAACTGGATAACTTACACCGGAGGAGATTTCTATAACACAGGAATCGCATACCTCCTCAACCTTAAGACAGGTAAATCGCGTCTCATTGCCGACCCGATGAAATCGGAGCTTGCCGACGTTGAATTCGGTAAAATGGAGGAATGGAATTTCACAGCCTCTGACGGCACTGAAATCAATGGCTACGCCTGCCTTCCTCCGAACTTCGACCCCTCGAAGAAATATCCTCTGATCGTATATTATTATGGAGGCACTTCTCCGAGTCTGGCATCCATCACCACTCCCTACTCTCCGCAGGTGTTTGCCTCGCGCGACTATGTGGTCTACATCCTCAACCCGAGCGGCACATACGGTTACGGTCAGGAGTTCGCAGCGCGCCATGTCAACGCATGGGGCAAGCGCACGGCCGAGGATATCATCGAAGGTGTAAAGACATTCTGCAAGGCTCACCCATTTGTGAACGATAAGAAAATCGGATGCTGCGGAGCCTCTTACGGCGGTTTCATGACGCAGTATCTCCAGACACTTACGGATATTTTCGCGGCAGCTGTTTCTCACGCCGGTATCTCGAACGTTACGAGCTACTGGGGTGAAGGCTACTGGGGATATTCCTATAATAAAATCGCAGCGGCAAAATCTTATCCTTGGAC
>JAIEAO010000084.1 GCA_029071345.1 Muribaculaceae bacterium
CGGATTCGAACCAACGACCCCGAGATTACAAATCACGTGCTCTGGCCAACTGAGCTAAAGAGGCAGGTGGGAGAGCTTACTCCATCGCACCGCTCAACCCACTACCCTTGCTTCGGTCAAGACCTGGGGGATTCATGGGGAGCTGGTCGTGAAGGACTCACCCGAGTGCAAAATTACAAACTTTTTTTGATATATGCAAATTAACGTGCAAAATCCTTTGATCGTGACCGTTTGCTTCGGCTTACGCGCTGCCCGGCATTGACTGTCGGGCTCAGCAGTAGAAGATGGCTTCCGATTGGTAACGGGCCATGAGCACTCCGGATGCCCATTGAGTGGTGGGTGTCACCTTCTGCGAGAGCGATTCGAGGATGATATAGTCGGGGATAGGGGCTCCGGCATAGATGGAGCAGATCACGCCGCCACCGAGGCGCGGATTGACCTCCATGAGGAGATAGCGGTCGCGGTCAAGGTCATGCAGAAACTGTATTGTCACAGGCCCCGTGAGTTTGAAATGCTCTATCACCTTGCGGCTCATCTCTATCAGGTGCTCTTCGCGGCAGGTCTTGGTGCGTGTCACCTCGCCTCCCATGATTTCGAGGCGTTCGCGGGGCACGGTAGCCAGAATCTCCCCTTCGGTGCTGATATAGCAGTCTACGGAGTATTCCTTGTTGTGCTCGATATATTCCTGAATCAGATATTTATCCAGATCCTGCAGGAGCATCAGGTCTTCCACATCGTGGAAGATTTTGATGCCGCGCGACGAGCCTCCTTTGCGGGGCTTGACGATGGCCGGCATCTCATTGTCGATCACGGTGTAGGTGCGGGGGATAGGGAATCCGGCCTCTTTGTAGAGGTGTGCGGCCTTGACCTTGTCGAACATACTCGATGTCGTGGCGAAATCCGCTACCGGCACAAACACTCCCGCTATCCGCTCCTTGCATAGAGAGGCGATCTCTATCGCGGAGTTGACGAAGGGGAGGATGATTTTCACATCTTTTTCTTTCACGATCCGGGCGATGTCGTCGACCACGTCGGGGTCGGAGAATTTCTTTCCGCATATCACTTCGCCTTCAAGGGCGATAGGCACTCGGGTTTCAAGTTCGTAAGCCACGATGTCAATCTCGTAGCCGAGGCGTTTACCACTCTCCTTGAGGAGCTTTGCCATAGAGACTCTTCGTGAGCCTCCCAGCATAAGGATAGTCATTTTCATTGGTGGGTGTCTTAAATGGTATGGTCGGTGTTGGCGTTGGAGCCTCCATTCTCCGAATATGAGCCTATGTGGCGCAGTTTTTTTTCTTCGAAAATGTCTGATATTTTCAGGAATATTCCGGTCTCCTCCACGTCTCCGAATTCACGGTTGATAGCCGTTCCCATCACGCGCATTGTCGGCGACAGGGCCATGTATGAGTTTACGAGCGGGGGGATGCGGAGGTTATGCTCGCGGATGAAATGATTGAGTATGCGGAAATCTTCTTTATAGTCGGTGCCGTCAAAACGGCTCTGGATCTCCGGCATCTCGGCTGCGGAGGGGAGGGGTTCGATGGGTGTCACGAGCTGGTCGGGATCGGGGAAATGCTTGTGCATGAAGCCGAGGATCATGTCGCGACATTCGCGGTTATAGCTCGGATACATCGTCACTTTGCCGAAAAGATATTTGATTTCAGGGTGTATGACGGTGAGGGCTCCGAGGCCGTCCCAGAGGTTGTCGAGGGCGTAGATGGCCTTCGGCTTTTCTTTGGTAGATTGGTAATCGATGGCTACGAACGAGCGCCCGAGTTCTATGGTTTCAGGGAGATATTCGCGCAGGAATTTTTCCGAGAAGCGGAACATATGGGCTGTGGCGATGCCGGGCACGCTGTCGGTGACTTTTATATCTTTGCCGAGGATGAACCGGTAGCCGCCTATAATCTCGCGTTCGACCGGATTCCACACTATCATCTGCTGACAGGGTTTCTCCATCGTGTCAAACTCATCGATGTCGCACTCCTTTCCTGTTCCGCCTCCGGCCTCTCGGAACGCGATTTCGCGGAGGCGTCCGATCTCTCGCATGGTGTTGGGAGCATTGAAGGCGTCGACGACATAGATTTCGTTATCGCCCTTATTGGTGTGACGAAGCAGCCGATCGGGAGTCAGCTCGGCCGCAATCAGCGCTGGGTCTATTTTATCTATAATGGGTTGCATACCTTCAATAGGCCGGAAAATAACCGATATTCCGGAACTAAACGCAAAATTAATAAAAATTTCGCGAGTCTGCAAAAAGCGAACGTCGGCCGAAGGCCGGTGCGCGGTGCCGCAGGCATTTTGACTGACCGCAAAATTAATAAAAACTCCCATAGTATAAAGTATAAAGTATGAAGTAGGGTCGCGGCAAATCGGAGCGACACTTGCTTGCCAAGTGTCGTGGTTTGAGGCTATGGGTGGGCAGATGCAAGCATCAGCCCCTCCGTATTAACCACCCGGAGACAAACAATGGAATAAAATGAGGGGCCGCATAAATGTTTATGCGGCCCCTGCTGTCAATGTGTATGTGCGGGTTATCTTACGATTACTTTTTCAGATTTGTTCCCTTTTACGCGGATCATGACTTCGCCGGGAGTCGGGTCTTTCACCTCCAGACCGTTGAGGTTGAACCAGCGTACGTCGGCATCTTCTACTGAGATTTCGTTTACGCCTGAGCCTTTCTTGCAGATGATCTTGCATTCGGCTTTCAGCAGACCGCAGTAGATTACGAGTGTGGTTTCACCGTCGGCGACGTATGATACCTCAAACTGTGTCTTTTCGTCTACCACCTTGCCCTCTACTGTAGCGATGTTGGTGTCGATAGAGGCAATTATATATTTGATGGGGAGAGCATTGGCGGGGGTGAACGTGGGCACGAGTGTCACGGGTTTTCCTTCATCCAAAGTCACGTCGTCCGGGGTGAGCTCGAATGTCTCGGGCATCACGTCGTAGTTGTGCCAGTAAGCCCATGAGCGGAAGTTCTTCCATCCGTTGGCGCCCTTATAGTTGGCGAACATATCTGCCGGGATCACGAGCATACAGTCAGGCCAGATCTCGGGAGAGAAAGCTTCGCCGTAGTTTGTCGGGTCGCCCTCGTAGGTGGTGAATGTCGGAGGCACATGGTTTGCGCCGAATCCGAGGTTGTTGCAGAAGATGTAGCGCAGCTTGGTGTCGCCAAAGAATGCGCGGATACCGATTGTCTCGAACTTGTCGGGCAATGCGAGAGAGATAAGGTTCTTGCAGTCTGCCATCATCTCCTGAGGAATCTCCAGCACAGCCTGAGGAATTGACATTACGTCAACGCCGGTGCCTGCGAAAGCGCGTTTTCCGATAGTCGCCACGCTCTCGGGGAGTGTGATGCCGGTTACGTTAACCAGACCGTCGAATGCGCCCTCGCCGATAGCGGTCACGCTGTAATTGTTGTTCTGATATTTCACCTCTGCCGGGATCTCTACAGAGCCTGTGTAAGTGGTGCTGTAGAGGAGTTCTGCAGTCTTGCTGTCGAGATAGAGTCGATAGTTGAAGCCGTCGATTGTGACCTCGGCAGTCTCCTCAGCTGGGAGATTAGCCTTGATATTGATAAAGTTTTTCCATCCGGGAGCAGCCTTATATGCGTTGACAGTCTCGGCGGGAACAAGGAGCTTGCAGGTTGAGAAGATCGAGGTGTCGAATGAGAGTGCGTAGTCGCCGAATCCTGCAGCTTGGAAGAATGCCGGGGGCGTGGTGGCATCGCATACGATAGTCTCAAGCGGGCAACCGGCGAATACCTTCATGTAGATCATATCCAGCGTAGAGGGGAGAGTGATGCTCTTCAGGGTCGCGATATTCATGAATGCCTGGTTGTCGATAATTTCCACACCTTCCGGAAGCACCACCTCGGTCAGGGCTGTGCCTTGAACCATACCGGTTGAGATAGTGGTGAGCTTGGAGGGGAAGTTGATCGAAGCGAGTTGCGAGCAATTCTGGAATGCCGCCATTTCTATTGTCTCCACAGATTCGGGAAGTACAACGGCTTTCAATGCCGAGCAACCCTCGAAGGCGCTCTTGCCGATCTTGGTGACACCGTCGCCGATGCTGAGAGATGTGAGGGTTTCGAGGCCCTGGAATACGAACGGTTTCACCTGACCTGCGCTGCCGCTGATCGAGATTGCGGTTACGGGGGTGCCGTTTACAAGCAGAGTGCCGGCGCAGTTGATCGGGTTGGCGAGTTTATCAGTGAAGTCGATATTGGCCCATGCGTTGAGGTCGGTGATGTTAACCTCCTTGAGGCCGTCGCACAATCTGAAGGCATTGAAGCCGATCGATTTCACGGTCGAGGGGATAGTTACCGAGGTCACCTCTTTCATCAGGGCGAAGGCATTGCCATCGATACCGGACACGATGAAGTTGACCCCCACATTGAGTGTTGACGGGATTACGACATTACCGGCGTAGTTGGCTGTAGTCTTGCGGATCACATAAGCTTCCGACACTTTTGCTGCCTCGTCATGAACGAAGCGGTAATTGATGCCGTCGATCTCTTTCTCTTTCGGGAGTCCGAGCACGTTGCACATAGCGCTGATCGTGCGGTCGCCATTGCATATTACCTCGATATTGGCGCGTCCCTCACCCTTCACGGTCACGAGACCGTTGGCGTCAACGGTGGCTACAGCCGTATTGAGCGATTTCCATTCCACGGTCTTATCTGTAGCGTCGGCGGGGAGGATTTCGTAAGTGAGCTGAATTGTTTCCCCTACGATAGCGGAAGTGCTGGTGCGTGAGAGTGTGATCTGTTCCGGTCTGATCGGTGAAAGCGATGACACCTCGATTTTGGAGAAGTTGCTCCAATACTGCGCGGCTTTGTAGGTGTCTACTTTCCCTGCGGGCACATACAGCGTGGCTTTGGAGGTGACGTTGGCGGGGAATGTGGCAGACTGGGCTGTCGGGGGCACGGGGTTCAGGCTGGTGAGCTCGGTGAGCTGTGAGCAGCCCAGGAATGCGTTGTTATCAAGAGTGTTGACATTCTCGGGGAGGATCAGAGATGTGATCGCGGTGCCTTTGAATGCCGCGCTGCCGATAGTGGTGATTGTTTCGGGGAGGTTTACGGCTGTTACGCCGGCCTGATCGCGGAAAGCATACCATGCCACTGCGGTTACGGCATATCGCTGATCGCGATATGTGATGAATGCCGGCACGTTGATTTCGCCGCTGTATTCGTCACCGTTTGAGAATCCGCTTTCTACGGGCGCATCGACCGAGCAGATCTTGGTGCCTAAGCTGGCCTCGGGATTATAGGTAGCGGTGCCGAGACGGTACCAGATGCCGTCGATCAGCACATGGTTTGACTCTTCAACCACGCCGATCTCCTTATACTCCTTGAAGCCCGACCAGTTGGCAGCTGCCTTGTAGGCTGCAACCGTACCTTTGGGAACCCAGAGTGTGGTGTTGGCCTTGATGTTGCCGTTGAATGCGTTGGCATCCAATGTCGGCGGAACTTCAGCGTTAACCGTGAGTGTGGTAAGCAGATTAACGTAGTGGAAAGCCTCTGTCTCGATTTTTGTCACGCCCGAGCCGAGGGTGATCTCCTTGAACCGTGCCGCGTAAAAATCACCGTGCTCGATTACGGCCACCTTGTCGGGGATCACGAGCGATTCGGGAGTCTTAAGACCATAGAACGATTCCCATCCTACTTTTGTAAGTGTTTCGGGAAGTGTGAGCGATGTGGGTGTACATTCGTAGAAACATTCGTCTTCGAGAGAGGTCACGGTGTAATCCTCACCCTCATATTGAACAGTGGAGGGGATGTTGATGTCGCCGGAGTAATTCTGCGTTATGACTTTGTTTTCCACAAGTTTATAGGAAGTCATGACCTGAGCGGTCTTGTCGGCGGTGGTGAGCATATAATAGATGCCATCTTTCTCCACCTGTACGGTTGCGGGAAGAGGTTCAGGACCACTGGCGAGTGGCTGATAAGCTTTAAAGCCTGACCAGTTCGCGCTTGCCTTATAAGCATCGATACTCGACTGAGGCACTATGAGGGTGAGGTTTCCGCGGATGGTGGTCGGGAATGTCGTAGCCGCAATGGTGGGAGGGGTGATTGCGCCTACTGTAACTTCACTAAGTGAATTACAGTTTTTGAAGCAGTCGCCATCCATCGATTTGAGGTTAGATCCAAAAGTGATCTTTTCGAGCTCGGAATACTCGAAAGCAGCCGAACCAATAGTCTCCACCGATTCGGGTAAGGTAAGTTCGGTGAGAACTGTACTGTCGAATGCGTATGAATCGAGTTTGGTGATAGTGTTCGGTAGTGTTACGCTTGTGAGATCTGCGTCATAGTCCGAGAAAGCGAATTGTCCAATACTGGTCACGGTGTAAGTGACACCCTGATAGTCAACTGTGGCTGGCACAACAACGTCACCGGAATAAAATTCCATGATTCCGTAAGCCTTGGACTCAACTTGGGCAGTCTTGTTGGCCGCATTGAAGGAGTAATAGATATCTCCCACAAGTGCATCTGCCGAAGCTGAGAACCCGACTGCCGAGACGATAAGTCCTAACAGCCATCTTCGCAAGTTTCTTTGAGTCATTTAGGTAAAAGTTAGGTGAATAATTAAGTATTAACAATCCCGTATTGATAATCCCGAATGCCTGATCTGATTTCAGATTCAGACAGGGTGATCAGTAGAAGGAATAGAATTCCGGATGATTAGAAATAATCTCGGCCAAATGACTGGTGGAAATTAGGGCCGGATGAATAGGATAAATTCCGGATGATAAGAAAAAATTGGAGAATAGGGGAGACGATATGCGCTATCCTTCGCAATTAAATCCTTGCGAAGTCAACTCTTAATCCAGCGGAAAGTGTCTCCTGAAAAAAGAAAATAAATATGATGTTGCGACTGTCGCACATATTTGTTTTATATCCAAGCATATTTAATTAATGCGCCTGCAAGGTAATAAAAATTTTTTATAAATTAAAATAAAACTTAAAAATTTTTTTCGCCAAGTAATAAAAATCTATTTGGTTTATATGGGAGAAGATAGGGATGATGATACCCCACACCAATATTTCGGTCGCCAAGCTCCCTCATATTGATATGGGGTTATTAATAACACGCCCTTTCAGGGCTGATTTGCTTTATTGTGAAATTACTTCGAGAGGAGGTATCGCTTGAAGAAGTTCCAGACCACGTCGTGGGTGCCGACATCCTTGGCATGCCATGAGTGTTTGCCTCCCTCTACGCGCCATACCTCCACATCAAAGCCCGAGGGCGAGTCGTAATATATGGTGCGCGTAACGGTGCGGGTGGAGTCGGTGAGGGTGGGGAATGTCTCGGTGCGCATCGAGCAGCAGCGGTTGGCCGTGGCCATAGTGCTGACAGCCAAGGGCACGGGTATATATGCACCCCAGCCACCGGTGTTGTTGTGGTCACCCTCCCACATCGAGGTCTTGTCGGCATCACCGTGAATCTCCATGAACGGCACGGGCGAGGGGAGAGGGTTGTTAAGGTAAGTGCATTCAAACAGCAGTCCGGCCACAGATGCGTATGCGCGGAACAGCCCGGGGGCGGTGAATGCGAGCTGATAACAGAGGTCGCCGCCGTTCGACATCCCGGTCATGAAAGAATTCTCGCGGCTGAGTTTGAAGCGTGAGCATACCTCTTCCTTGAGTCTGACAAAGAAATCCGCCTCGTCGACAGTCATCGAAGCCTGTGGAGGATAGCCCACTTTCCAGCCGTCTTTGTTTCGCGAATCGGGTGCGCCATCGGGATAGCAGACGGCAAACCCTTCACGAGCCGCGGTCGCGTTAAGAGCCTTCACCCATCGGGTCTTCGAACCGTAGCCGTGGGTATAGATCACCAACGGAGCCTCCGGCTTCAGACCGTCGGGGATAAACATTGAATAAGTGCGCACGGTGTCGCCATAATTCAAGGTGTAGCGTGGAATCTCCTGATTTTGGGAGAACGCCGAGAAAGTTGCCATAAAGGCGGTAAGGATTAACAGTAATTTTTTCATATCGGTTTTCAGTTTTTATTAAGTATACTACATAAAAATGGATTTTTAAGGTTTCCTTTAAGTATGGTTCAAGGAATTATTCAGCCGCAAGCGGCTGATGCGGGAGAGGGAGGGGTGTACTCACTGCGTTCGCACTACAATCTAAATGATGATGGGGCTTAGGTGATGATTGTGCGGTGTTCGGCGCGGCGGGTGAGTTTTTCCCCTTCTTTTAGGCGTTGGCGCCCGGCGGGATCAAGGTAGGTTTCCTGAAATATCTCCCAGATGTAATCCACGGCCTGCTCCGAGGGGTGGGCGAGGTCGGCGGCGTAGAATCGGTAGTCGCGGAGGTCATCGTTCAAAATCTCGTATGCGGGGAAATACCGGCAGAAGTCGAATCGCTTGCAAAGCTCTTCCACCGCGAGGATAAGAGTGGCTTTGGAGCGCATATTCTCCACGAATCCATCTTTCAGGTGACGCACAGGGCTGACGGTGAAAATCACCTGCAGGGTGGGGTTGTGGGTATGCAGTTTCTCTAACAGAGTTTTCCAGACGCTCACGATCTCCTCTATCCCGATTCTGCGGCGGGTGAAGAGCGACTGCGGCTGCTTGTGGCAGTTTGCGGCAACGTCGCCGGTAGCGTTCAGGAAATAGCACCACGCAGTGCCGAATGTCACGAACAGAGCCTCGATTTTCACGATGCGCGACCGAAAAATATTCAACGCTTCGGCGATACGGGTTTCCGATGTCGCTTTATCGCGCGCCGACACTCCCGAATCGAAAAGCCACGAATGCCAGATACCCTCACATTCGAATAGAGATGCTTCGGCAGTCTGCTGCCCCTCGTTTTCAGGGAGTAAAGCGAGATTCACTGCCTCTGCAATCGATAAGGGATTGAAGAGCACACCGAAGGGATTTACGGCATCCCACCGGCACCGTACCATCCGCTTTGTGATATTATCCGCGAAGCACGATCCGAGCAGCATCACCTCCCTTTCGGGGTTCAGCACCACATCGCTTCTCTCCACCTTATATTCCGTCCGAAACTTCATCATGGTGTAAAATTAAGAAATTTTTTGGAGAGATGGGAGGGGAGAATGGTAATTAGGGGGTGGAAAAGGGAAATTTTGCGTCAGGTGAGCGTGGGAGGAGGAAATTTCTGTGCTTTTGGAGCGAGATTACCATTTTTTGGAGGCGGAATTTGGGCTTTGTGCTGTTCTTGATTGCTATTTTTGCATCACACCAAACAAATCTAACAGGATAACATGAAAAGAATTTATAGCATTTTATTGGCATCGGTGCTCGCCACGGGAACCTATGGCACGGAAACCATGATGCGTTACGATCGTCCGGCAGATAAATGGATGGAGGCGCTGCCGATCGGCAACGGCCGTCTGTCGGGGATGGTTTACGGCGGTATAAAGACCGACCGGATGGCGCTCAACGAGATCACTATGTGGTCGGGCGCGCCCGATTCCACATCATCCGACCTTTGCGGTGCCGACCGTCTTGCTGAGATGCGCGGCCATTTCTTTAATAATAATCCCGAGAAGGGTGATTCGTTAGGATGGCAGTATCTCAACGGACGCATGACCACATTCGGCACTCATGTGCCCGTGGGTGACCTTGTGTTGGAGATGAAGCCGCAGAGTCAGAATATACATTCATACTCCCGCACGCTCGATTTAGCCAACGCCACGGCTATGGTAACGTATCAGGCCGGCGACGTTACCTATACCCGCGAATATATAGCATCTTATCCGGCGCAGGTGATGGCCGTGCGCCTCACCGCCTCGAAGCCGGGTGCGCTTTCGTTCACCACAGGTTTCGATCTCCTGCGCGAAGCAGAGATTGAGGCCGCCGGTGACTGCGTGAGCTTTGCCGGAAAGGTGGATTTCCCGATGCACGGCCCCGGCGGTGTGAATTTCGCGGGCACGGTGAGGGTGGTGCCGGAAGGTGGCTCGCTCAAGGCCGAGGGAGATAAACTCTCGCTCACCGGGGCCGATGCCGCCACATTATATATAGATATACGCACAGACTATAATAATCCTGATTATAAGGAATCATGCCGTCAGACTCTTGCCGAAGCCGTCGATGCCGGATGGGAAAGGTGCAGATCGGCACACAATGCCGACTATACCTCCCTTTTCGACCGCATGGATATCACTCTCGGGGATTCGCGCAACTCGCATCTCCCCACCGACACGCGTCTGCGTCTGGCCAAAGGGGGCGCGGTAGACCCGGGTCTCGACGCTCTTTTCTTTCAGTATGGCCGCTATATGCTTATCGCCAGCTCCCGCCCCAACGGCACACCTCTCTGCGCCAACCTTCAGGGAATCTGGAACGACAACATGGCCTGCAATATGCCCTGGACCTGCGACTATCACCTCGACATCAACATCGAGCAGAATTATTGGAGCGCCAACCGCGCCAATCTTGCCGAATGCAATGAGCCCCTTTTCCGCTATCTGGAATTCCTGGCGCATCACGGCAAGGACACCGCCCGCAAGATGTATGGCTGCAACGGCTGGGTGGCCCACACCGTCTGCAACGCCTGGGGTTACACCGCTCCCGGTTGGGGAGTGAGCTGGGGTATGAACGTCACCGGCGGGGCATGGCTCGCCACACATCTCTGGAGCCATTATCTCTACACCCTCGACAAGGACTATCTGCGCAATGTGGGCTATCCCGTGCTTAAGGAGTGTGCACGCTTCTTTACTGATTATATGGTGGAAGACCCTCGAAACGGCACTCTCGTGACCGGCCCGAGCATCTCGCCCGAAAACGGCTATGTTTCCGATAAAGGTAATCACCTCAGCCTCTCGATGATGCCGGCGATCGACCGTCAGCTTGTCTACGACATCTACACCGCCTGCATCGAGTCGTCGAAAATCTTAGGTGTAGACAAGAAATTCCGCCGTCAGCTTGAAAAGGATATCAAACGCTTCCCTCCGATTTCGATCGGCAGCGACGGCTCAGTCTGCGAGTGGGACCGCGACCAGCGTCGTGCCGACCCCTCTCACCGCCACTCCTCCCATCTGATGGGTCTTTTCCCGCTCAAGCAGATTTCTCCGCTCAAGACTCCCGAGCTTGCCAAGGCTTCACGCCGCAGCCTCGAGCTTCAGACCTCCGACCCCAACTGGGAGGACACGGAATGGTCCACGGCCAACATGATGTGTATGTACGCCCGTCTGCGCGACGGCGAGATGGCCCATAGCTGGCTGCAGAATCTCTTCAACCGCTTCACCCGCGAGAACCTCATGACAGTCTCGCCCGCCGGCGTAGCGATGGCTGAGAACGACATCTTCAGCTTCGACGCCACGGAGGCCAGCGTGGCCGGAATGTGCGAGATGCTTATGCAGAGCCATGAGGGATTCATCGAATTTCTCCCCGCTCTCCCGTCGGCATGGCACACCGGTACGGTCAAAGGAATCTGTGCCGAGGGTGGCGTTTCGATCGACATGGCATGGGCCGACGGCAAGATGAAAGAGGCCGTGCTGCACCCCGCCTACGACTGCGAAATCTGCGTGAAAGGCTTCGACAAGCCCCTGAAATTGAAAAAAGGTGAGGCTATGGCCTTAAATTTCTAAATGAAAAAATGGGAAATTTTGGTAAAATCGCTCCAAAACGGGGTTAAAAATGGTAACCAATCGCCAAAAACGGGGGTTTCAGACGATGGTGGAGCGAGATTTTCATTTTTAGAATAAAATTTTTGTTGGCGAGAAAACGTCATCAATTAAATTTGCAATATGAATTAAAGCAGGGACGGCGGCGCGTGATCCGCGTGTTCCATGAAAGACTCTCGAACCGGCGATATGGTTCCACAAGATTTACCTTAGAATTAATTAACAACAATAATAACAAACCTGCTGAAATGGAAAAATTAGCAAAACTTCTATTCTTTTTCATGATGTTCGGAACGTCGATGGCGTATTCCCAGAGCATCGTAACCGGAGAAGTAGTCGATGAGAAGTCCGAACCGCTGATCGGTGTTACGGTCATGGTCAAGGGCACCACAATCGGAGCATCCACCGACATCGATGGTAAATTCTCACTCTCCGCACGCACCGGCGACATCCTCTCCGTAAGCTACGTCGGTTTCGAATCTCAGAACGTAAAGGTGCCGGCTGACCATAAGCTGCGCATCGTTCTTAAAGAAATCTCCACCGGACTCGATGAAGTGGTAGTGGTGGGCGTTTCGATGAAGAAAAGCGACCTCACGGGCGCAGTCAGCCAGATCGACGGCGAAGTCCTAACCGAGAAACCGGTGACCACCATCAACGACGCTCTCGCCGGCCGTCTGCCGGGTGTGAGCATCGGCAAGGCATCGTCTCCCTCCGAGGCTGCATCGATTAAGATCCGCGGTACTAACACCATCAACTCCGGTTCAAGCCCGATCTACGTTGTCGACGGTCTGGTAATGGGCGACGACTACGGTTCGTTCAACGCTCTCAACGTTAACGACGTTGAATCGATTCAGGTCCTCAAGGATGCTTCGGCAACCGCCCTCTACGGTTCGCGCGGTGCCAACGGTGTAATCGTCATCACCACTAAGAAGGCCCGTCAGGGTGAAGGTAAGGTGACTTACGACGGCTGGGTGAAATTCACCAACCCCGGTCACGCTCCCGCAATGATGGACGCCAACGGAATCTGGGACCTCCGTACTCAGGCTTTCGCCAACGGTTATATGTATAACAACCCCGATGCCGACCGCAACGACTATATTAACAATGTGCTCTGGAACGAATCAAACCACCTCGCATTCGAGGAGCGCGAGTTCCTGACCCACAAGCTCGGCAAGACTTACAACTGGCTCGATCAGGTGACCCGCACAGGTTTCGAGCAGAACCACGCCCTCTCATTCTCGAAAGCAACCGATAAGACAAACGTATATCTCTCGTTCGGTCTGTCGGACCTCAACGGTATCATGAAAGGTACTGACCAGCGCCGCTACTCCGGCCGTATCAACGCATCGGTCGACATCAAGAGCTGGCTGCGTGTGGGAACCAACACTTCTTTCACCTACACCAACGACAACATGACCGACGGATCTGTCTACTCTCAGGCCCGCGGCAACGGTAACCCTCTGCTCGACTACGAGCCCTTCATGAACGACGAGACACGCTACAATCAGGAGAACCTCACACTCTTCTGGCGCGTTCAATCGGGCGACACCAACAACAACTTCAACCCCTTCAACACATTGAAGGATATCACCACAGAGCGTTCGCGTTATCACCTGATGTCGTCAAACTTCATCAACGTCAACCCGATCGACGGCCTCAACATCCGCACCACATTCTCAATCAACCGCGCTGAGCAGAAATGGGCCACATTTATCCCGACCGGCATCCAGCAGGCCATCCGCTACTACGGCGGTGACAACTACGCCAAGCAGCAGCGCGACGCCTCGACACAGTGGCAGTGGGATAACACCGTGAGCTACGACAAGACTTTCGCCGACGTTCACCGCGTCAATGCCTTCGCCGGCATGTCAATGTCCCGCTATGTGGCCGACGGCCTCTGGGGCGAAGGTCTCCGCTTCGCTTCCGACGACCTCGGTTTCAACGCCCTCGGTTCTAACGCCGACATCATGAACCGCAAAGTCGGCAACTACCTCAGCAACAGTTCGCTCCTCTCATACGTGGTTCGCGGCAACTATAACTACGATTTCCGTTACTTCGTGACATTCACCGGCCGCTGGGACGGCTCTTCAAAATTCGGTAAGGGTCACAAGTGGGGCTTCTTCCCCTCATTCTCTCTGGCTTGGAACCTCGCCAACGAGCCTTACTTCCCCAAGACCGACTGGCTCAACACCCTTAAGCTCCGCGGAGGTTACGGTTCTGTAGGTAACCAGAACATCGGCGACTTCCTCTATCTCACCCTTTACACTCCTTACGGAAACACCGAGGGTCAGACAGGCTTCACTACCGACGGTCGCCGCGGCACACCGCTCATCACATGGGAGAAACAGAAACAGGGCAACATCGGTATCGACCTCGCATTCTTCGACAACCGCCTGAACATTTCTGCCGACGCATTCTGGATCACCAACTCCGACCTTCTCTATTCTCACAACCTCGCAACCTCATCGGGCTATCAGTACACCACCGAGAACGTGGGTGAGATGACCAACCGCGGTTTCGAGCTTGCCATCGGCGCAACTCCCATCCGCACTGCCGACTGGACTTGGAATGTGAACTTCAATCTCAGTATGGACCACAACAAGATCACCAAGCTCTACAGCAACGTTGATCACATCTACAGCGGCGGCCGCACCGGCAACCTCTTCATCGGCGAATCTCTCAACAACCTCTTCTGCCTCCAGTCGGGCGGCATCGCTAACGAAGACAACCGCGAGCTCTGGGAAGGCAAGACCTTCAACGGCCGCACAGTAGGCTTGGGTGACCTTTTCGCTCTCGACGTTTCAGGTGAGAACGGCGAGCCCGACGGCATCGTCGACCAGTACGACCGTGTATGTCTCGGCAGCATGGATCCCAAGGCTTACGGTGGTTTCTCAACCGACCTCACTTGGAAAGGCCTCACCCTTAACGCCATCTTCACTTACTCGCTCGGCGGCCGCCGCATCAGCGACTTCTATGAGTCTCTCATCAGTTCCGACGGACGCAGCAACGCTTCTCCCGACCTTGTTGACAGCTGGACTCCCGAGAATACCGGTGCTTACTTCCCCCGCCGCATGTATAACGCCGACGGCTACGCGGCTTACGGCGCAGGTGAGACTGACCGCTACGTTCAGAAGACTGACTTCCTGAAGCTCACCAACCTTTCGCTCTCTTACACCTTCCCGCAGAAGATAGTACGCAAGATTCATTTCGATAATCTCCGCGTTTACTTCACAGCCGGCAACCTCTTCACGATCACTAAATACAAAGGTTACGATCCCGAATGGGGCGACGGCAGCGGTTACTTCCCCACCGAGCGCAGCTACACAATCGGTCTTTCATTCACATTCTAACATCTACGACAATGAAATTCTCAAATATAATCAAATATATGGGTGTTGCAGGAATCTCGGCCATGATGTTCACCTCCTGCAGCGATTTTCTCGACGAAATGCCCACCAACGCCATCACCGAGGATCAGATCTTCTCTGATCCCGAGACAGCCGAGCTTAACCTTCTCTCCTGCTACAATCAGTGGCGCGAATGTTTCAAGGACCGCTACCTGTGGGAGCTCATGATCGGCACCGACGAGGTTCAGACCGGTGCTTACCAGGCCCTCAAGGAGGACAGCGGCAAGCGCGGCGCGATGGACCGCTACGACGCGATGTTCACTTCCGATCTTTATTATGTATCCGACGTGTGGAACGCCCGCTTCAACAAGATGGGTGAGGCTGCCAAGCTTATCAAGGCTCTTAAGCCCAATAAGGACAGCGATGAACTGAGCGGTCGTCTTTACGGCGAGGCCAATTTCGTCCGCGGCGGTCTCAACATCGAATTGGCAATGATGTTCGGACGCATTCCATTGATCGACCTTGAGCGTCAGGAAGAACTTACTTACGCCCGTCAGCCCCTCAACGTGGTTTGGGAATCGATCATCAACGACCTCAAGGAGGCAGTGAAATATTGCCCTGACAACAACGATCCTCAGCGCGCCACATCTTACGCAGCCAATATGCTTCTCGGCTACGCTTATATGTGCGCTCCTGAAGAGTCTGGTCTGCGCGACTTCAACGAGGCTGCCAAATGCTTCAATATAATTATCTCAAGCGGCAAGTTCCGTCTCGTGGATTACTACGACCTCTTCGACTATAACATCCGTAACAGCGCGGAGTCTATTTTCGAATGGCAGTTCAGCAACACATGGCCCGACAACAACGCCGTTCAGTTCCAGATCGGTTCACGCGCTGTGGCCAACATGGGTCAGGACATGTGCTTCATGTCGGGTTATGACCACGCAGTTCCCTCTGCATGGGCTTACAGCGACATCGAAGACGGCGGCATCTGGGAAGAGGATGACATCCGTCGCGAAGAAAGCATCCGCTACGACTTCGAATGGTTCGGCAAGACTCCCGATATCTCGACAGTAACCTGGGAAGGTCTCGGCGATGATCACGACGAGTTGCTCCCGCACATCAAGAAATATGAGGATTTCCGCACAGACAGCCACTCCGGTTTAGGTATCAACAATATGTGGTACTCGGGCAAGAATATTCCATGGCTCCGTTATGCCAACGTCCTTCTTCTCTACGCAGAGTGTCTCAACGAGACCGGTCGCACTTCAGAAGCGGTGGATTATGTGAACCAGGTGCGCAACCGCGCATGGGAGTTCCAGATTCCTGCCGACAAGAAATGGAGCAACGGCATGGGCAAGACCGAATTTGCCGAGGCTCTCATGACAGAGCGTGTACGTGAGCTCTTCGCAGAACGCTGGCGTCGTTTCGACCTCGTCCGCACAGGCAAGTTCCTCGAACTCGTAAAAGAGCGCAACAAATGGGCTAACCGTTACGGCACAATCGCCGAGTATAACAAATACTGGCCCCTCCCGCAGTCTGAGATCGACCAGAACGAGGATATCCCCGCCACTGATCAGAACGAGGGATACCGCTAATTCAGTTAGAAGTTAGGAATTAGGAGTTAGGAGTTTTTATAAGATTTATAAGACTTATAAATTTTATAATCTCAACTCTCAACTCTCAACTAAAACAGAACAGATAGGAAACCTGGAGTGCTGACGGTCATGACGGCCGTCGGCCTCCGGGAGCCTATCAGCCCTCTCCTTGTCTTTAAAAATCAGTTATCAACGCTTATAATATTCAGAATATCAATTCAATAATATAAAATATTATGAAAAAAGTTACTTTATTCTCAATGCTCCTCGCCGGGTTGGCAGGAAGCGCGACAGCAGCAACAACTTATCCCAATTTCGTTGATCTCGGTGACATCAACGGACTCTTCTCCACAGGATATTTCCACGGCAACGCAGTGCTCGTAGATTTCAATAACGACGGCAATCTTGAATTGGCAGCCAAGGGCCGCGACCTCAACAACGGTTGGGCCACCGACCTTTTCTATCTCTCAGGCGACGGCTATTCATTCAACACCCGCACCGCAATTCAGGATCCTGACAACTGTTCATGGGAGCGCGTGCTCGTGCCTATCGATTATAACCTCGACGGCAACATGGACCTTATCGCCGCAAACTCATGGGGTGCAAAACTCCTCAAAGGTAACGGCGACGGCACTTTCGATGCGCAGGCAGGAATCGACGCAGAGTTCGGTCTCAACGGTGAGATCAGCATCGACGGCGACGACGCCGAGAAATGGTATATGGGTCTGACCGCAGTGGCCGACTTCAACGGCGACGGTTATCCCGACATCATCACTTTCTGCGGCAATCCCCGGGAAGACCAGGGTACTCCCTATCTCTTCATCAACGAGGGCGGTTCAGGCAAGTTCACCAAGATGGAGGATACAGGCCTTCTTCCCCAGCGTGGCGGCACAATCGCACTTGCCGATGTAGACTGCGACGGTATGCCCGACGTAGCCGTGTCAGGATGGTCAGACAGCTTCGGCAACGACTGCATCAAGGTTTACAAGAACAACGGCAACAATACTTTCTCTGAAATGATCAATGCCAACGGTGACCTCGCTCTTGCATTGGCCGGTACAGAGACAGGTGTGATCCGCTTCTTCGATTACAATAACGACGGTTATCCCGACCTCTTCGTTACAGGTCAGTCTTGCCCCAACGGTTGGGCAAAATGCGCCAACATCTACAAGAACAATGCCGGCAACGGTTTCGAGAAAGTTGAGGCAGGTCTTCCCGGCACCAACAAGGGTGGCGCTGACTGGTGCGACCTTAACGGCGACGGCCTGATCGACCTCGTTTTCAACGGTGAGACCGACAACGGCACAAAGACTATCGTGGCTTACAACAACGGCGACGGCACTTTCAAGGTTGAGGATGCGATCATGGGCGGTCACCGTGGTGGCGGCACAGTTGAGATCGGCGACTTCAACAACAACCTCACTCCCGACGTGATCCTCATGGGTTACAACGACAACGGCCCCCACTTCCAGCTTTACAACAGCATGCAGACCCGCAATCTCAACAGCGCTCCGACAGCTCCCGCTTCTCTTTCAGCTGCTCCCGACGGCAACGCTACCGTGTTCTCATGGGAAGCCGGCACCGACAAGCAGACTCCTGCCGCTGCTCTCCGCTATAATTTATTTGTGAAGCTGAAAAACGGCAAACTCATCACTCTCGTTCCCGCCGATCCCGCTACAGGTAAGCTCAAACAGGCTAACGTGGACGCCGCAACGACTGCTAAAACCGTTCGTCTTAACGTTGCGTCAGACGACATCGCAGAGTGGGGTGTTCAAAGCATCGACGGCGGTAAGGCAGCCAGCGCATTCGCAAAAACTGACGTAGTGTCAGCCGTAGTCGAAATCGAGGCAGCCGCTGCAACTCTTTCTCTCAACGGCAACCTCCTCACCGCCAACGCGGCCGTAAACGCAGAGGTTTACACCGTAGCCGGCGCAAAAGTAATGTCAGCCGAGATGGCGGAGGGTGAGACCGTAGCTCTCGAACTTCCCGCAGGCGTTTACGTAATCAAAGGCGGCGCAACAGCGATCAAGACAGTTGTTAAGTAAGAAGTGAGAAGTAAGAAGTGAGAAGTAGGGTCGCGGCATGCCGCGACCGCTTCAAACACCCGGAGACAAACAGTGTCCAAAATTCCTAACTTCTAACTCCTAACTCCTAATTAATTATAAATAGGGTTTCGAAAAGGTTCTTAAGGTAAAAAAAGATTATTAGGTTATTGCAAAAGAAATGAGCAATCATTAATTTAGCAGTATTAAACAACTATAACAAAACCATCAACATTATGAATAAAAGTCGCATTATTGCAATGGCTGCCGCTATGGCTATCGGTTCGGGAGCTATGTGGGCCGGCAATCTCGACATCAACGACGGCGACGTGAAAGTGACTTTCAATGAGTCAGCCAAGACCATGGAAATTACTCACAAGGGTAAACTCATCTTCAAGGGGGCTTACTCCACCGCGATGCTCGCCGACGACACTCAGATAGATTCAAGAAACTATCCTTCTGTGGCTCTCTCAAGCAAGCCAGTGAGCGACGGCTACGGCGAAGGTACGGTTTATACTTATACCTACACCGGTGCGGTTCCTCAGATCGAGCAGAACATCTATGTCTATCCGGCCCTCAGCTATTTCTTAGTTGAGACCGTGCTTTCGGGCGACAAAGCTCCGGCGCATCAGATCTGCCCGCTGACCTCGTCGACCACGACCACGCTGCCGCTCCCGACGTCGAACAACCGCATCTATGATATGCCGTTTGCCAACGACAACTGGGCCACTTTCAACTCCCACTCATGGAGCCTCGGCCAGCCCCTCACCTCGTGCGAGGCTACCGCTCTCTATAATATCGACACGCGCGAAGGTATCATACTCGGTTCGGTAGACCACTCCGTGTGGAAATCGGCAATCAATATCACTCCAAACTCCACTAACAAGACCCGCAAGCTTCAGGCGCAGGCCGGCTATATCAGCACCCGCACCTGGGATGTCTTCAACGACAAGGCATCATCCACCCGTCACGGCGTGGTGAAAGGTGACCGCGTGGCCTCACCCCGCTTCATGATCGGATATTTTACCGACTGGCGCGACGGTCTGGAGACTTACGGCGAGGCCAACACCGTGGTCTGCCCCAAGCTCGAATGGAACAAGGATAACGCTCTCTTCGGCTGGCAGTCGTGGGGCGGTATGGAGTTCGGTCTTAACTACACCTCGGCGATGAGCGTGCTCGAATTTTTCGAGAAAGAGCTTCTTCCCGTAGGATTCACCAACAAGAACGGCCGCACGCTGATGGTGCTCGACTCCGGTTGGTCAGCACTCAACGATCAGCAGCTCAAGGCTTATGCCGACAAGTGCAAATCGCTCAACATGGCGCCCGGTATCTACACCACTCCCTTCTCTTACTGGGGAAGCGAGCAGAACGCCATCAACAACGATTACTGGGAGGGTGGCTATCTCGGCGAGATGTGCCTCAAGACCAACGGCCGTTACCGCACGATCAACGCCGTGTCGCTCGACCCGACCCATCCGAAGGTTAAGGCCTGGGTGGAAGGCACGCTGAAGAAATTCCGCGATCTGGGTTTTGAATTCGTGAAAATCGACTTCATGAACAACGGTTCGCAGGAGGCCGACAGCTTCTATGACCCGAACATCACGACAGGTATGCAGGCATATAACTACGGTATGGATTATATCCTCGAGGCTGCCGGCGATATGATGGTAGACTTCTCGATCGCGCCGGTGTTCCCCGCGAAGGCTCATGTGCGCCGCATCGGTTGCGATGCCTGGGGCGACCTGCCGCAGTCGATGTATACGCTCAACTGCATCAACGGTTCATGGTGGCTCGACCGCTGCTATGCATTCAACGATCCCGACCATATGTGCGTTTCTAAAGTGCCGATGAACGGTAAGGGTTCGAACGACATTCAGGAGGCCCGCATCCGTTTCTGCTGCGGTCTGATGACCGGTATGACCCTTCTGGGCGGCACATACGCTTACGAGGGTGAGGTGAGAGACTTCAACGGCACTCCCTATAAGGTGATCGGCAACGACGCCGAGCGTGCCCGCGTGGTTGAGTTCGCCAAAAACAAAGACCTCATGATTCTGGGTAACGTAGGTCGCACTTTCCGTCCGGTGGAGGGTAAATTCGACATGAAAGGTTCGCTCTGGTCGAAAGATGACATCTCGGTGGATAAGGAATTTATCCTTGACGACGGCGACTCATTCTATTATGCTGTCTTCAACTATGGCAACGGCGGTCAGCTCAATATCACACCTGATTTCGCACGTCTCGGCATCAATCCGTCGGATTATGTCAACGTCACCGAAATCTGGGAGGGTAAGACCTGCGCTCCCGAGGCGTTGCAGGTGTCAGTGCCTTCTAAAGACGTAAGAATCTACCGCTTCGAGAAAGCCGGCTTCGGTTCGTCGGTAGGTGAGACAATGGCCGACGACGTTGACAACAGCGTGGAGGTGTCGGCAGCCAACGGCTCAGTCGAGGTTAAGGCTGTGTCGGCAATCGACAACGTGAATATCTATTCCATCGACGGAATGCTTATAAACTCAACAAATGCAGGGGGAGCTTCGGGCTCTCTCTGCATCCCCGTTTCCTCGTCATCCAAGCTGATGATCGTAAAGGTCACTCTCGCCAACGGCCATGTCGCAGTAGCCAAGGTAGTTTGTTAACCTAAGATTTTTATAAATCTTATAAGACTTATAAATCTTATAAACTCCTAACTCCTCATTCCTAACTTCTAACTAAAAATGATGCGTCGTTTCTTCCTCATAATTTCTTTATTGCTGGTCACTATGCCGGCTTTTTGTGTCGATAGCACCTATGCCTTCAAGCATATCAACTCATCGCACGGCCTGTCGGCAAGCAATGTCAAGTGTATCTTGCGCGATTCGAAAGGGTTCATGT
>JAIEAO010000085.1 GCA_029071345.1 Muribaculaceae bacterium
ACATATAGATAATACTCTGCTATTCTATTTATCATTCAATTCAAAATTGATTCACAATGATTATAGAAATGCTCAAACAATTTAATTTCATATTAAGATGTTGACATCAAAGGAAATCAGAGAATCTTTCAAGAAGTTTTTCGAAGGTAAAGGACATAAGATTGTTCCTTCCGCGCCTATGGTTATTAAAGATGACCCTACGCTCATGTTCACCAACGCCGGAATGAACCAGTTTAAAGATATCATTTTAGGTAACCGCCCGGCGCAGTATAAAAGAGTCACCGATTCTCAGAAGTGTCTCCGAGTTTCCGGTAAGCACAACGACCTTGAAGAGGTTGGCCACGATACATATCATCATACGATGTTTGAAATGCTCGGTAACTGGAGCTTCGGTGATTATTTCAAGAAAGAGGCTATCGACTGGGCCTGGGAATATCTTACCGAGGTAGTTAAGTTGGATCCTAACCGTCTTTATGCCACTGTCTTCGAGGGTTATGCTCCTGAAGGTCTTGAAAGAGACAACGAGGCTGCTTCATATTGGGAGAAACACCTTCCCGCTTCTCATATCATCAACGGTAATCGTCATGACAATTTCTGGGAGATGGGTGAGACAGGTCCTTGCGGTCCTTGCTCTGAAATCCATATAGACCTCCGAAGCGACGAGGAGAGAGCTAAGGTTGACGGTGCTACGCTTGTTAACAAAGATAATCCGCAGGTTATCGAAATCTGGAACCTCGTGTTCATGCAGTATAACCGCAAGGCCGATGGTCATTTAGAGCCACTTCCCGCAAAGGTTATCGACACCGGTATGGGTTTCGAGCGCCTTTGCATGGCATTGCAGGGTAAGAAGTCAAATTATGATACTGATGTCTTCACCCCCCTCATCAATAAGATTTCGGAGCTTTCGGGCAAGAAATACGGTGTTGATCCAAAAGTTGACGTTGCTATGCGCGTTGCTGCCGATCATGTCCGCACTATAGCATTCTCTATAGCCGACTCCCAACTTCCTTCAAATGCAAAGGCCGGTTATGTGATCCGCCGAATCCTTCGCCGTGCCGTGCGTTATGTCTACACTTTCCTCGATCAGAAGCAGGCATTCCTTTATAAGTTGGTCGATACTCTCGTTGAGCAGATGGGCGACGCTTATCCCGAACTCCCCGCACAGAAGGAGCTTATCAAGAAAGTGATCAAGGAAGAAGAAGATTCATTCCTCAGAACTCTTGATAACGGTATAGGCCTTCTCGATTCATTTATGGCTAAAGCTAAATCGTCTGGCAACAACCGACTTTCCGGCGAAGATGCATTTGTGCTTTATGACACTTATGGCTTTCCTCTCGACCTCACCGAGCTTATCCTTCGTGAGAACAATATGGATCTCGACAAGGAAGGGTTCGACCGCGAGATGAAGAAGCAGAAAGACCGTGCTCGCAATGCAGCTCAGGTCGAGGCTACCGACTGGGTAGAAGTAACCCCGGGCGAAGAGGAATTCGTTGGTTATGATAACTTCGAGACCCCTACCCGCATCATCCGTTACCGCCAGGTGAAACAGAAAGGAAAAGAGTATTATCAGATAATGCTCACTAAGACTCCTTTCTATGCCGAAATGGGTGGTCAGGTCGGCGATAAGGGTGTGCTCATCGCTCCCGATGGAGAAAAGATCGAGATATTTGACACTAAGAAGGAGAACAACGTAGGCGTTCACCTATCTTATAAGATTCCGAGTGATCCTTCGGCTGAGTTCATTGCAAAGATTGATGAAGATGCCCGCATGGCGACTTCTTCTAACCACTCCGCCACTCACCTACTCCATGAGGCTTTGCGTGAAGTGCTTGGCACACACGTTGAGCAGAAAGGATCTTACGTTTCGCCTGAGGTTTTGCGTTTCGACTTCTCTCACTTCCAGAAACTCACACCCGAAGAGATCCGCAAGGTCGAGCACCTTGTAAACTCTCGCATCCGCAAGGCAATGGCCCTCGACGAGCATCGCGATATGCCTATCGCTGAGGCTAAGGATATGGGTGCGATGGCACTTTTCGGTGAGAAATATGGCGACAAGGTCCGTGTCGTGAAATACGGCACATCGGTTGAACTTTGCGGTGGTACTCACGTTCCCAACACCGGAAACATCGGTATGCTCCGAATCCTCACAGAAAGCTCTATTGCAGCCGGTATCCGCCGAATCGAGGCTGTTACGGGTAGCGGTGTTGAAACCATGCTCGATAATGCTCAGGATCTTATCCGTGATGTCAACGAACTGCTCGGCGGATCTTCAGATATCAAGACTGCCGTTAAACGTGCTATCTCTGAAAACAGCGACCTCAAGCATCAGGTAGAAGATTTCTTTGCGGAGCGTGTAGCAAACCTTACTAAGGATGCCATTGCAAATGCGAAAGAGATAAACGGCATAAAAGTGGTATCACTTACCGGGCCGTTCCTCCCCGATGTTGCAAAGAATATTGCCTTCACAGTGAGACGCGATTGCAAGGAGCATACCGTATTCATCGGTGGAACAGTCAACGAAAACAAACCTCTGCTTACGGTGTCCCTTTCAGATGATCTCGTAAAAGAAGGATTCAATGCCGGTCAGATCGTCCGCGAAGCTGCCAAGCTCGTTAAAGGTGGTGGCGGTGGCCAGCCATTCTTCGCACAAGCCGGTGGCAAGGATTCCGATGGAATTTCGATGGCAGTAGATAAAATCTATGAACTTTTGAATTTGAAATAATAGAATTTGGTATGAAAAAACTGATAATTGCATCTGCAGCACTTTTTGCTTTGTCGTCTTTCATGGCTGATGCCAAATGCATCGTAATTGGAGCAGATACTAAGGTATTCGAGACCCCTGTCGCCAAGGATGAATATTGCGCGGTCAATGACAGCGACCAACCGGTGATACTCCGGAAAGGAATGGCTTTCAAGGTGCTTGAGGAGAAAGCCGGATGGTACGTCATAGAGTATTCGCCCGGTCTCAGAGGTATGCTCATGACCAATGTAATTGCGGATGTGAAATCAGTTTCAGCTCCGGGAACAGGAGCATTCACGGTATCGAATAATCAGAAAGAAAAAGTATCGATAGCCAAAAGTGCAAAAGGATTCATATTGAATTCTGCTGACAAGAATTATAATGGCGATCTCGAAGATAACGTGATAATCTTCAAAAATGCTGACGGATCAAATGCCTACTCTGTCACCGTACTCAATGGAAAACCGATGGTATTCACCTACTCAAATTCAGTTACTAAGTTTTTCTGACAACTCCCATATTATAAAAATGGCCTCTTGGAAAAAATATTCTAAGAGGCCATTTTTTATTTTACATATGTGTAATAGATGTCCGCTACATGAATGCTAGAATGAGTATCTGAGCAATAACTACACGCGAAAACATTGCGATAGGATATACAGTGGCGTATGCTACTGACGGATTATCACCGGGAATGGTTTCATTCGCATAATTCAATGCCATCGGATTTGCCATTGCTCCACATAACATACCGCTTGCAGTGCCGAAATCAAGTTTGGCACATCTAAGTGATATGACAAACATTATAAGCACCGGGATGAGTGTGACGATTATTCCTAATCCTACCCATTTCATTCCATCGCCATTCATTATTGTTTCTACAAAATTTGTTCCTGAATCAAGACCGAGACAAGCAAGAAATAAGGAAAGACCAATGCCGCGGAGCATCAGGTTCGCACTCCTGGTCGTATAAGTGACCATCTGAAATCTGGGCCCGAATTTTCCCATCAATATCCCCACTACAATCGGTCCGCCGGCGAGGCCAAGTTTCACAGGAACAGATATGCCGGGTATCGCGATAGGAATAGAGCCGACCAGCAGACCTAAAACTATGCCGACAAATATTACTGCAAGGTTCGGATCTTTTAGTTTCAAAGCCGTATTGCCCACTGCTTGTGCGACCTTATCAATCTGACTTTCCTTGCCCACCACCGTCAGACGGTCGCCTAACTGTAAGATAAGACTCGGCGTTGCAAGCAATGTGACACCGCTGCGGCTGATGCGGGTAATGTTAATGCCGTACGTGTTACGAAGACGTAACGAACCAAGCTTTTTGCCATTGAGTTCGGGTTTGCTTATCACGACCTTCCGGGATGTCAGCGAACTGTCAATCTTGTTCCAGTCAATATCTCCGGTGTTCCAATCCCGGCTTTCAAGTTCGCCGAACAGAACAGTCAGAACCTCCAGATCATTCTCTCGGGTAATTACCATCACTCGATCATCTTTGCATATCCCGGTTTCTGATGTAGGCACACCTACATTCCCGTCACGCCATAAACGTGATATTACAAATTTAACCGGAGTGATATGTGCAAGATCCTTGATGCTCTTTCCGAAAACCGCAGGATTTTTAATCTTGAATGTAGCAATGAAAGTGTTGTGGTCTTCTGAATCATCGGTTAAGGCGATATCAGAAGGTTTGACCATAATTTTTCTTACTAATATTATGGCGATGATCACACCGATGACACCAAAAGGATAAGTTACGGCACAACTTAATGCCGCATCATTGGCCGAGATGCCGAGTTGTTTCAAGGCCTGTTGAGCCGCACCTAAGGCCGGCGTGTTTGTGGTGGCCCCACTCAGTATACCGGTCATATCTGACATGGGAACATTGAATATCCAGCCTAATGCCATTGCCGTAACGGTGCCCATCAAGACGGTTGCAAGCCCCAACATATTCAGGCTGAGTCCCCCCTGCCTGAATGAGCTGAAGAAGCCGGGGCCCACTTTAAGGCCGAGTTCATATATAAACAGGATCAGTCCGAAACTTTCCGCAAAATTCAACATCCCGGGGTCGATTGAGAATCCCAGAGAACCCGCAAGAATTCCGGCAAAGAATACCCATGTAACTCCAAGCGATATTCCATATATATGAATCTTTGCGAGTCCAAGACCGATAGCAATTATTACTGAAATCACTATTACGGCTTGCACCGCTGTGTGTTCAAACAGTATTGACTGTATCCATTCCATTATGTAAATCTTTTTTACCTTGCAAGCGACACGTTGACAGCAATTCCATAATTTGAATTGGATGTCGGATATGCCGAATTAGACACCAAAGGTGTGTTGACCTGATGGTCAAAGAATGCATTCAGGGTTATGCGTTTGCTCAATATATAACTTGCCATAAAATTGATCGAGAAGGTTTGTGTGCCGCTTGTGGCCTGAGTAAACGCTGTCTCAATTCTTCTGATCAGTGCCTGATTGTTTGAGAATGCTACATCAAGATTGAGCGACAGATCGTTGGAGACACCTCCTTGTCTGCTACCGATTTTCAATATCTTGTTGAAATTAGCGATCTTATAGCCTGCTCCGACTGAGAGCTGTTTGCTTGTGGTTTCCACAACCTGACCGGCAGACGTGTTCAGGTTGAGTGTACGCGAATCGCGGTATTCGGCATTGATAGTTACATCGTTCTGAAGCGTAACCTTAGCTCCGATAAGAGGATTGAACTTCTCCGTAATTGCAACAGATGTTATATTGAACGGAGAAGAGGGAACCGGATTTCCGCTCTGCTCGTTTAAGATGAATCCTTTTTCTCCATCAACACTAACCCAGTTCATAAAACTTGAATACGAACCGACAGAGTAGGTGCACTGATAAGCATGGCTGATCATGAAGCTTTTGAAAATCTTGCTGAGATTTCCGAGTTTAACCAGACCATCGTAAGTGATCTTCCAGTTCGGACGCATTGAGCTCAGACCCTGGAAATGCTTCAGACTTATTTTCTGAGGACTGTTGCCACTGTATGCCGCAAGGAATGCCGGAATAAGCACGTCGGAACTTGTCGCGCTTACAGTGCCTTCCGCAGCATTGTAGGTGGTGCCGGCAAGAGGTGAATCTTCCATAAATCCGGTTGACGGATAAACGGAGCCATGATATTCAGCCTCTACCCTTTGAGCTATCTGAGGAATATAATCGAGAAAGCGGTTGAAACTTTCCGACGCATATCCGTTTTCAGCCTTTGAATTTTTCATAGCTGAAAGGATAGCAATGTGCGTTCTCATATATGAGCCGGTATAGGATGTAGGCATACCGGCATACATGAATTGCATCTGCTCCGTACGGCTGTCGGTCAGATTAGATGTCAGCACTATCTTCAGTCCCTTGATAGGCTCAAGATTCAGCTCAAAATTATATTCTTTATTATTAGTCCATAAAGCAGGCGAAACCTGATCGGTTTCAGTTATGAGCCATCCCCTGTCAAGAGCCTTATCTACATAATCCTTGTTATAGAATCCAAATGCGAAATCAAGACCGGGAGTCATCGGGCCATGAGATAACGATTGTCCGAAAACGTTACCGATATTCGGAGAGAACAGCGGCAGATTAAGCGAATGTCCGCTACGCCATCTGAATGATGCAGATTTGGGCATCATCAGGAATCGAAGTGCATATTCCGCAAATTCTGATCCGAAACTTTTACTCTCCTTCAAGTTTGGTCTGATCGTAATTTTTATAGTTTCCGATCCTCTGTCGGATATCTCGACTGTATTCTCATCGATGACCTTATAATTTAGTTTCTTCACCTTGCCGTCGACCAAAGCCGAAAACAAAATCTTCTTATTTTTCAAATTATGTTTTACCACCGTCGACGAATCAGGCGAAAGTGTTATGGCTCTCTCGAATTTCTGTTCATTGCGTTTGGTATTTTTATTTCGGGCAGCTACATTATTTCGTGCCACTCCACCGGAACTTGAAAAACGTTTGTTAATCTTCTGAAGATATTTTGACTTATTGAAAAGAGTCTCAAAATTCAATCTTGCGTCGGCGTTCCATGTGGTTTGATTCTGGATACTGTTGCCGAGATACAATCCTTCTACCGTCGCACCTTTATCCCATCTGTAGGTGGAGTTATAAGTAACCGAACCTGTGAGATAGTCGAGTGCCGGAATTCTGTTGAAAGGAGCGCGGTATGAACCGGTGAAAGTCTGATTGTAATTCCACGGAGTGCCGAGATGTCTTAATGAAGATAACACGGTATCTTTCCACTGCTGATACTTGTCGGCAAAGAGTCGGCGGTTAACAGCACCTACAGTCTCTTCAATCCTTGCTGTTGTGTTGCTTGAGAATGATAAAGTAAGCGACTTAATAAGATTCCAGTTGATGCTTAACTGTCGATCCCAATTAAAGTTTTTACTTACTTGCACAGGCATCTGGAAGTCAACATCCACCTCGCTTTTGGTCTGCTGCTCGTAATAATAACGGTTCATACCAGTATAGAAGGTAAGATTGTTGAAAAGCCAGTTGATTTCCCAATCCTTGAAATATTTTGCGGTCTTACTTTTACCTTTGAGTTTGCTGAATGGCTTGAGCGGTTTAATATAAGGAGAATAAGAATACTGGAAACTTCCACGGTAATCATTCGTATATTCATATTCCGTGGTCGGATCCATATTCTTCTGCTTGTTGTAGGAAAACGACACAGTGAAGTTAGCCGGATCCCAGGGCATGGGATTCGTGTTCTGCACATTGAATTTCAATCCTGAGATTGAGAAACTTTCAACAACTTTTTTAGTTACAGCATAGCTCTTGATTGAATCTTTTTCATGTTTGGTCTGAGCGGCTTCTACAGCATCCTTCAGAAGTATATCCTGATCCAGAGGATTATATTTCGGAGTTGTAATCTCTTGCGAACGGGAGAAATAGACAGGAGCATTGAGTTTTGCTTTTTCCGGAAGAATCTTACCCAGATCTCCCTGCACGGCAACATTATACTGCTCATAATCCTCCATTCTACGTGAATTCAAAGGCTGATCTACGCTGCCGAAACCTGACGTTTCCTTATGAGCTGAGAAGTTAACCATCGCTATGTCACTGACAGCAAGATTAACATTGGCATTAGCTGCCCAACCGCCAGACTCATTGAAATCGGTTACTTTAAGTTCGTTGACCCAGACATTACCGTTCTTTACACTGTTCGATCGGTTGCGGATTCCGATAAGCATGACACGCACGTCGCTCAAACTCGGATTTCCCATCACACCCACAGTGTTCTGAATATTATCAGGATCATGAGAAGTGTAGAGAGTTGTGTATCCTACACCATCGATATTCGCGCTCTTATCTCGATTTCTTGATGTCTTAAGGCTTGTGAATAGCTCAAAAGGAACATTGAGGAAGTTGGATAGCGGCCAAACTTTTGCCCTGTCTGCGGAATTAAAGTTATTGTAATTGTCTGGAGGTGTCAGCTCCAGAGGTATTTCATACTCATAGTAGTTATTTTTCACGTCAGAACCCAATCTCACGAATATCGCGAGGTCACCGTTCTTCAGCTCAGTATTGTTATCAATAAGAGCCTCAGCATGAATCCACATCTGCATACGCTTATAAATACGCAAGTCAAGCTGAGTGTTCTTATAGATGCCGCGTGCGTCGCCCGGCTGCAGCCCCTTTACAGTTATTGAGAGAGACTGTTCGTTAAGCTGTGTGGCTTGTGACTGGCCCGGATCCTGAATTCGGTCTACACCCGGAGGTAAGACATAATTCACAGGAGTGCGGGCAGAGTTCTCCTCAATGTTAACCACACTCATATCTATTTCCCCCTCTGCCGGAGAATCGTTGCGGCTGTTAAGATTGAAGCTATAATCTCGCCATTCACCTCTTACAAGTTCAAGAGTTGCGAATCGAAGGTGAGTTGTCTCCTTAAACCCTGTCATAAACATTCGGGCAAACCTGACAGTTGTGAAATCGTTGATACCACCCACAACCCTCTCCGGATCGCTCAATGGTATCTTGAACTGATACCACACCGCATGCTGCTTGCCTGCCGGGGTGTTTACATCATGCTCCACCTTATCTGTCACATAGTTTTTACCTACTTCCAAATCTTCCGGACGGATTGATACTTTATATTGGAAATATCGTTCATATTCATTAAGAGTGTTATCCTGGTTTATATCCTCAACATCGGGCACCGCACGCGCCGACTGATATTGCGGATTGTCAGATTGGTCGGGAGAAAGTGAGTTGCCTTCTACTCCGTTATATCTTTTGTATCGCTCAAGAATATCTGCGTGAGTCTCATCATAATAAGGCGAACGGAAGAAATGATAGTTATCTCCCGCAGGGTCTTGCATCGGAGAAAACGGATTATTATACATTTCTTCTATTGCTGCGGGCGACAATTTTGAGCGCAACTGGTTGAGATAATTTTCGTAAGTAGGAAATGTAAACTCTTCGTCATTTTTAAGACCGTCAAGACCGACGTCCTGCATGAGACGCGCGTTGGGTGCATTTTCAAAAGCGTAGGTAAGTGAATTCTGACGTGACACTTTACCCCACGCTGTTTCTGCTATGAAATCGTTGTCTCCGTCTATCGGAAGTCCGTTCTCATAACTCTTCATACCGTCTTTCAGAATATCCTCGCTTATCTCACCGAAGTTGAAATAAAGATCACCGCCTTCGGTATTTGGATTGTTAGGATCAAGAAACGGATCCATCATCCAGAACTGTATATACTCCACGTTTGAAGTCTCGAAGTTGGAGTTATCCATTTTTCGCATGATACCACCCCAACGTTGTTCCGGTTGAAGCAGATTACCATTCTCATCGATTCTTTCAGCATCCACATTGTAAGGGCCACGCTCTTTAGGATAGAACGAAAGATTCAGAGTCTGGATATAATTAGCTTCTCCGTAGTTAAGGTCGCGATAAGGGAATATCTCATCAATCTTAACTTCGCGTACATACGGATTAGAGAGCATCCAGGGATCATTCTTCATATATCCGGGCACCATCGATGAATTCTTCTGAGTCCAGAGCCTGTCGATATAATACCATGCTAAAAGTGCGCGGTTCTTGCCATAATCGGGATTGTTGCTGAGTTGTGCCTCCGGAAACAATGCGCTTGCGCCGTTCTCGTAAGGAGTCGGGGCAAGAAACCAGGAATACGGCGACCGCAGATCAATTCCGGTTTGAGTAGCTTCGAAATCATCAATGTAACTTGAGCCTTTGTTTGTGCCACTTTTCTGCCTATGCGGCACTAACTGGGCAAACTCCGCATTCACATTTATGCGTGAAGGTGCGGTGGCATTGATGGTAGGAACTTTGTTAAGCAAATTTGTAAGCCACATGAATTCTTTATTGTAATTCATGTTCAATCCCCACATCGTGTTGTTTATTATCTCGTCACCTATATTAACTTTCTCAGTCAATGACTTTTCAGAGAAGTGCAGAAGTGTACCGCCCAATGTGAAATTCTTATTGAATTTATATTGTGCGTCAAGGCCTAATAACGTCTTACGTTGCATTGAGAACAATGACTGATTCTCCAAAGTCACACTCACATTCGTACCCGAATCGATAATACTCTGATTTGTGATCGTGACAATACCCATCGAATAATCCACGGTGTAGTCACTGTTTTCAGTCAGGACTACACCACCGGCCATGACAACAACCGAACCTCGTGGAACATTCATGGCATTTAATCGGATCTGCGCGCCATTAGAAGCCTGATACTCTCCTATCAATGAGTATTTATTTTTATCGGCAAACTGCTGGGCAACAACAAGTGTAGAGTCATAAAGCTCTTTATAAACATATTGCGCTGCTATGGCAGGGTTGCCGATTTTCCTCTCAAGATGTTCTCCGAAGGGCTCTGCTACCGGGAATATTATTTTTCCGGATGAAGATTGCACGGTGTAACCTTCAATATAATCGAAGAATCCGTCCGAGTTCGATTCCTGATTTGAGTCGATACGGTCGAGGTTCATCACCTGCAACAACGGCTGATTTGAGATGTTGCCTACCGGAAGGTAATTGATTTCTGTTCCGGTTGTATCACTCAGGAATTTTATATTAAGTTTGAAGTTTTTATTCTGCAACTGATAGGCACCCAAAGCATAGACGTTCTTCATCATCAGTCGCCACATCGGGAGCTTCGGAGACACCGTAGTGCTACGAAGCATTTTGAGATAGAGACAGTCTGCGGTGCTGGTTACGTCTGAGGAGAATTCACCGACCTGATATACCTTTCCCTGATAAGTATATTCGTATGCCACGGCAAGCACTTCATCAGTGGTAAGAGCTGATTTAAGAGAAATGTAACCGAGATCATCATTCAGTGTATATTCGCTGGGTTTAAGTAGTCTTGCGCTCTCCACTTTCTCATAATCCCGACCACCCTCAATGCCGTAGGTCTGCAACGGTGACAGAGCCTGAGTCACCATGTTGATGTTGCGGGCTTCGGGATAATCAGATTTGATAACGCTTAATAGGTTGTTACTTTGGTTAGATGGATTGTTTAACGCACCGTTGCCAACCCAGAAATCATTTGCAAGGTTCTTGTTTTCACCAATATCCATGAACCCCACAAAATTTCGCGATTCGTTGTAGTTACTGTTCTTATTTGTAATCCAGACTTCAATTCGCGTAATCTTTATACCTGAAGAGACATGAGGTAATCGTGCACAGAAATTATCGTAATTCTCATAGAAATACTGTGCAAGGAAAAAGTGGCGGTTGGCATCATATTTATCAGCCTTGATATTGAATTTGGTTGCCTGAACTCCACCTGATGTCGAGACAGTCTTTGATTCTGAATTTTGCTGAGAAAGCAAGCCGGTCAAAGTCAATTTACCGAACTGAAGTTTTGTCTTGAGACCAAACAGAGCCGTACCGCCTCGAATCAGTGATGATCCGGTGGTCATGCTTACGTTTCCGGCTTCTATACTCTTGATGATCTCATCCTCCTTACCTTCATAATTCAGTTTTATATTCTTTGAATCGAAGTCAAAAGTAGCATCGGTGTTGTAAGTCATATTAAATTTCAATTTGTCGCCCACCGATGCATTGATGGTAGCCTGAATCTTCTGGTCGAAATCGAAATATGTCTTACGTCTGTTTTTAAGAGAAAGAGAAGGATTATCGGTTTTGTTGCTCTTAATGCCCATAGAGAGCTGCAAAGAACCTTGAGTGGTAAGCCTGACACCTCCGGGACCGAAAACCTTTTCCAATGGTCCCAAAGCGAAATTCATATCGAAAATATTGAACGGCTGCTTATCTTTCTGCTCGAAATTTTCTGAATTTTTTTGTTTGAAATATCCCATCATGTCCTGACGCATCATCATGTTAGCATATTCCTTCGGAGTTACAAGAAACGGAGTGATAATATCCTTATCCCCTATTTTGGTATGCACCACATACATTCCGAGTTCCGGATCATAGACCGCCTCGGTGGTGATATTGGAAGGTGTGCGAAGGTCGATCGGATGCTCACCCTCTTTCATCGGGTTCTGATCAGATATTTCAGGGATAGTTTTTTTAACTGACGGCTGCTGAGAATGGGCTACAAACGATAATAGCAGTGTCGAAAAGAACACTGCGAAAAGAAGAGTAATATTTTTGCCATTTTTTTGCTTTTTTCGCATCACAGCATTGTAAGTGCCAGTTTAATAGCCTTTTCAGTAGTGAGAGCCGGATTATCAGCAAATAGTTTCTTCAAAACTTTCTGACTTTGCTGAGTTGTGAATCCCAACATCACCAATGCGGCCAGCGAATCATCGTATGATTCAGCAGAGGGTGTACTGCTAATTAACGAATCTGAGACTACTTTTATTTTATCGCGAAGGTCTACTATTATACGTTGGGCTGTCTTTCCGCCGATGCCTTTGACGGCTTTGAGTTGCGAATCATTTCCCGATGCAATTGCATTCTCAAGCTGTTCATCGGTCAGTGATGAAAGTATCAGGCGCGCAGTGTTGGGTCCGACACCGCTCACTCCTATCAGCAAGCGGAACAATTCTCTGGTTCGTTTTCTCAAAAAACCGAAGAGCACATGAGCATCCTCTCGTATTGATTCATGAATATATAATTTACCGTTGGCCCCTTCCGAGAGAGATGGATAGTCAATGAGCGTAATATTAACTTCATATCCTACTCCGTTACAGTCAATAACTGTTGCTGTCGGGGTGATTTCGGCAACCGTACCTCTTAAATAATCAATCATAATTAGTGTTTTGGATTTGTAAAATTACAATTTTTTGTGGAATTTACGTTATTAATTTACGATATTATGGACCAAAGTTTTAATTCCAGACTTCTTGACACAGCAGTAGCGGAGCTTGCAAAATTGCCGGGAATCGGCAGTAAGACGGCTCTGCGTCTTGCTTTGCATCTTCTCAGACAGGATAAGTCGGCAGCACTTGATCTTGGCAATTCGATCATAAAGATGCGCGAGAATATCAAATATTGTCATAAGTGTCACAATATCAGTGAAAGTGACATTTGTCCGATATGCGGTGATTCACGTCGTAATCATGCTGTGGTATGTGTGGTAGAAAATGTGAAAGATGTGATTACTGTTGAATCAACAGGTGAGCACAGAGGGGTTTATCATGTACTCGGAGGGGTGATTTCACCTCTCGATGGTGTCAGTCCTGCCGACCTCGAAATTGAGAGTCTTGTGGAGAGGGTTCAAAATGACAATATTGAAGAGGTGATTTTAGCGTTAAGCCCGACGATGGAAGGTGACACTACCAATTTTTATATCTATCGTAAATTGGCTCATCTTCCCGTCAAGATTACTATGCTTGCCCGCGGTCTGAGCATAGGAAATGAACTGGAATATGCCGACGAACTCACACTCTCCCGCTCAATCCGAAACAGGATGCTTTTCTCAGATACTTTCCACGACAAAAAGCATTGATGATCTTCTACCATGAAACTCCTGACTGATGACATTATAAGATTGCGTGCCGTAGAACCGGATGACTCATATATCATGTGGGAAATGGAACAAGATTCCGAGCAATGGGTCCATAACGGTATGGCTGCACCTTATTCACTGCATAACCTTAAGGAATATTCCCAAAATTATGATGCAGACCCAATGCATGCCGGTCAGCTTAGACTAATTTTAGAATTGATTAAAGATAAATCGGTGGTTGGAGTAATTGATCTATATGATATATCTCCAATTCATCAGACAGCATTCATAGGTGTTTACATTCGTCCTCAATTCCGCAAACGAGGATACGCATTAAAATCAATAGCATTACTTGAGGAATATAGTCATAAGTTACTGAATCTTTATCACATAGGAGCAAAAGTAATGGCTGATAATCTGCGTAGTGTCGAGCTGTTCAACAAAGCAGGATATGAACTCCGGGGCGTATTGCCGCGATGGTATCGGTCGGGGAAATCATATCATGATCTTCTGCTGTATTCCAAGTTGCTTTGACGCGGTATTGATAAAATATAACGAAAAATCACTTTTTTTTATTAACTTTGTCTATTATTTTGTTATAATTTTAGCGACAGATTAATAGGTATAATTGGGTATTTACCAATTCTCTATTCTTTTTCAAGCTAATTTTAATAATATTAATTCTTGAAATATAAGAAATAAATGCAGAAAACAGATAAACTCAGTTCTCAAATAATTGATGCCATTCAAGATAAGAAGGGTCAGAAGATCTCATTGATAGATTTAGCAACGATTGAAAGTGCTCCTGCGGGCGAATTCATTATATGTCAAGGGAAAAGCACATCTCAGGTTTCAGCCATAGCTGATTCGATACGAGACAAACTTTTAAAAGAAAACGGTGTGAAGCCGTATAATTATGATGGATATCGCAATTCGCAATGGATCGTTATTGATTATGGCAACGTCCTTGTGCACATCTTTCTTCCTGAATATAGAGAATTCTATAATCTTGAAGAATTATGGAGCGATGCTAAAATCACAGAAATCCCCGATCTTGATTAAGTCTAACCCCAATTTATAAAATTCAACAGTAACTAAACATACCATCAAAATGAATTTTTTTCAGCAAAATAGATCTCCGAAACCCGGCAACAGAAGAAAACGTCCGAATTTTATCTCCAACGTTCTTTGGATGTATCTTCTGGTTGCTCTATGTCTTGTTGGTCTTTACTATTTTCAGGATTCTTCCCAGACTCGAGAAGTAGACTGGACAGATTTTGAAAAGACGGCACTTGCCGGCGAAATTTCCAAGATATATGTTTACCCGCAAAATGGAGTGGCTGAAGGTATTCTTACTAAAGAAGGAGCCAAGAAGCTGAAATTTAATACAGATTCCGGCCTGGATGGAGATATGAAAATTAAAACCACTATCCCCTCGTCTGATGCTGTCCAAAAGAAGATAGATATTTGGAACGAGACATTGAAGGAGGAAAACAAGCCGGCAATTGTGATTAATTATCAGAAAGATAGCGAGATAATGAAGCTTCTGGTCTATCTCTTGCCGACGGCTCTTATAATCTTCTTCTTTATCTTCATGTCTCGCCGTATGGGCACGGGTGCCGGCGGTGGCGGCATTTTCAATGTCGGGAAATCCAAAGCATTGGTTTTTGACAAAAATAATGGCACAAACGTGACATTTAAAGATGTGGCAGGTCTTGCTGAAGCTAAGGTCGAGATTGAGGAAATTGTTGAGTTTCTTAAGAATCCACAAAGATATACCGAACTTGGTGCGAAAATTCCACGTGGTGCGCTTCTCGTTGGCCCTCCGGGAACAGGTAAGACCCTGCTGGCCAAAGCTGTAGCAGGGGAAGCTAATGTACCCTTCCTCTCTATGTCGGGTTCTGACTTTGTTGAAATGTTCGTCGGTGTCGGTGCTGCGCGAGTTCGCGATCTCTTCAAGCAGGCAAAAGAAAAAGCTCCCTGCATCGTATTTATCGATGAGATCGATGCTGTGGGTCGTGCTCGTGGAAAGAATCCGAATATGGGTTCAAACGATGAGCGTGAAAACACTCTTAACCAGATGCTGACAGAGATGGATGGTTTCCAATCTAACAACGGTGTCATCTGTCTCGCCGCAACTAACCGTGCAGATATGCTCGACAAGGCTCTGCTTCGTCCCGGGCGTTTTGACCGTCAGATCTATGTAGATCTTCCTGAACTTTCAGACCGTGTTGAGATTTTCAATGTTCATCTCAGAAATATTAAGGTCAACAGTCATCTTGATGTAGAGCAACTTGCACGTCAGACACAAGGATTCTCAGGTGCGGACATCGCAAACGTATGTAATGAGGCCGCCCTTATAGCCGCACGAAATAATAAAGACGCTGTAGATTGGGATGACTTCATGGCAGCCATCGACAGAATTGTCGGCGGTATGGAGAAGAAATCCCGAATCATCACAAATGATGAGAAATATTCTATCGCTACTCATGAAGCAGGACATGCCACTATCACATGGATGCTTCAATATGGTAATCCGCTTGTAAAGGTGACTATCGTGCCGCGTGGTCGAGCTCTTGGAGCAGCATGGTACGCTCCTGAAGAACGTCAGATAATCCCTACACAAGCATTGCTCGACACTATGTGCGGTCTTTTAGCGGGTCGTGCCGCTGAAGAGTTGTTCACCGGTCAGATCGGCACAGGAGCCAGTGATGACCTCGAACGTTGTACAAAAATTGCCCGCTCTTTGGTGCTTGTCTATGGTATGAGCGACAAGTTGCCGAATATCAACTACAACGACTCGAGCGGTCAGGATATGGGCTTCACTAAACCTTATAGTGAGCAGACCGCAGAAATCATAGACTCAGAGGTGAAACGTATTGTCAATGAGCAATACGAGCGAGCCAAAGAAATTCTCAGAAAGTATGCGGCCCAACATAATCAGATCCGTGATATGCTTATTGAGAAAGAAGTGATCTATCACGATGATGTGGAGAAGATTCTCGGTAAACGTCAATGGAAATCGCGTACTGACGAAATCATCGAGATTAACAAAAAGATGGATGAAGAGAAAGAGTCGTCTAAGAAAAATAAAGTAATCGACATCACACCGGAAGAAGTAGATGATAACTCTGTAAATAACTCTTATGACGATGTTGACGATCCGGGCACTCCTCCCCCTTTTAATCCATCGGAGAATAAATAAATATGTTTTGAAGCATCTTTAAGCCTAAGTTAAACACTTTTAACAATTTTGCGTTAAACATATATATAAGTCATTTGTCTAATAGATAAATGTTAAACGCGGGCTTACGATGGCTTGCATTAAGTTAATAAGACTATGAAAAGATTAATTTATAGCATTGCACTCATGGCTTTGGCTGCTCCTTTTGTTGCCAACGCTCAGGAATTCGATGACATATATTACAATCCGAAAAAAGATAAGACTGTGACTACTAAAACCAAGAAGCAGTCAAACTATATCAAGGATTTCTCAAGCATGGATGTAGACCAGTACAACCGTCGTGGTCAATACTATGCAAGTCCGATCGATACGATCGGTGCTAAAGCTGAGAGTGATGAGGATTTCGTTTACACTCAGCAGATACAGAAATATTATAATCCTACTATTGTTGTTGACAATGCAGATGTACTTGCTGATGTTCTAAACAATAGTTATGGCAACGTGGAGATTACGTTTGACAACGGAGTGCCCATGTTCTCACCTTATTATGGCTACGGCTGGCCCTATTATAATTCTTACTATGGATGGAACTCCTGGAATTGGGGTTGGGGCCCGTCATGGAGCATAAATTGGAACTGGGGTCCCTCTTGGGCCTGGGGACCTTCATGGGGTTGGAACTGGGGTCCGTCATGGGGATGGGGAC
>JAIEAO010000086.1 GCA_029071345.1 Muribaculaceae bacterium
GAGACATACATATCGTTTAATCTCTACTCGAAAGGAAGATAAACTACACAATAATAACTTATCTCTAAATTATTACGTATGAGAAAATTGTTTTTAATCTTGATGACGCTGATGGCGTGCACATGGCCCCTTTCGGCCCAGACGCGCACCTATCAGGGCACAGTTGTCGATGCGAGCACAGGCGAGCCATTGATCGGTGCCACTGTGATGCCCTTAGGTGGCGGACAAGGTGTTGCAACTGACGTAGATGGTAAATTTACACTCACTGTGCCGGCTAAAGTCAGTCAAGCTACATTCCGCTATGTAGGTTATGCGGAGCAGACCGCAAAACTTGCGAACGGCATGACCGTTAAGCTCAACTCTACTGCGGAAAATCTTGACGACCTCGTGGTTGTGGCTTACGGTACCGCTACCAAGGAATCTCTTACAGGTTCTGTAGCAGTCGTAGGTTCAAAGGATATCGAGGATCGTCCGGTGACTTCGGTTACTTCAGCACTCGAAGGTAACGCCCCCGGTGTGCAGGTGAATAACTCTACCGGTACTCCTGGTTCTGCTCCCTCAATCCGTATCCGAGGCTTTAACTCTATCAACGGTGACAACAACCCTCTTTATGTGCTCGATGGTGTGCCTTTCGAGGGTTCAATCAACGACCTCAACCCCGCCGACATCGAGTCTATGTCAATCCTTAAGGATGCCGCTTCCTGCGCACTCTATGGTAACCGTGGTGCAAACGGCGTGGTCCTTATCACATCAAAACGCGCGAAAAATGTCGGAAAGGTTAACGTTACCCTTCAGATGCGTCAGGGTATGTATAACCGCGGTCTTCCTTTCTACGATCGTCTCGATGCCAACGACTGGATGCAGGCTATCTTCGATGCAAATGTTAACGGTGATACCCGTAGCAACCTTCTGACCCAAGGCGGTAAGAATGACAGAGCTTACTATGTAAATCAGTATGCCAGTGGTAAGATCATTTCTACTGTGGTCAATAACAATATCTATGGGGTGCCCAACAATGAACTCTTCATCGTTGATCCCAACAATCCTGCTAAGGCTACTTTCTTCGGTGGAAATCATCTTCCCGGTTATACCGACCTCGACTGGTGGGATGCCATTTCACGCAACGGCCACCGTCAGGAATACAACGTGAATGCTTCAGGCGCCACTGACAAATTCAATATGTTTGCCTCTGTCGGTTATCTGAAAGAGAACGGTTATGTTCTCCAGACCGATTTCGAGCGTTTCAACGCGCGTGTGAATGCAAACTATCAGCCTACAAGCTATCTGAAGATGGGTGTTAACCTTGCGGCTACACAGCAGCAATCAGAAACCGGTCAGGATTTTGCTAATAACCTTGAGGCAGTTTCCAACCCGTTCCTCACAATGTTTAAGGCTCCTGTTTATCCCTACTATGAGCATGATGCCGAGGGCAATATAGTTTATGGCGAGGATGGCCAGCCGGTTTGGAACACCAACGGTAAATATCTCCAGAATAACAACATCGGTTGGGCAATGCGCCTTGACAAGAACGACTATAACAAGACTTCTGTTGATGCTAACGTTTATGCAACTGCTGTGATCCCTTACGGTTTCGAACTTACCGTTAGAGGCCAGATGTTCCGCAACAAGACTATCTTCACGCAGTATAACAACAACGTTATCGGTTCACAGGCGGGAACAGGTATGCTTACTAAAGAATTTGACGAGTCTAAGAGCTATACATTCAACCAGCAGTTGACCTGGACCCAGGATTATGGTGATCATCATATCGACGTGCTTCTCTCTCATGAGAACTTCAAGACTTCTGTATATTATGACTATATCCAGAAATCCGGCCAGATCCTTGATAACAACTACTTGCTCGATAATTATTCAGATACAGACTTCATCACATCAGGTGGTAACGATGTTGCTCTTGAATCTTACTTAGGCCGCGTACGTTACAACTACAATCAGAAATACTTCGGTGAGGTTTCTCTACGTCGCGACGGTTCTTCACGTTTCGCTAAGGATTGCCGTTGGGGTACATTCTGGTCGCTCGGTGGTAGCTGGATCATCTCCAAGGAGAAATTCATGGAGCCCACCCAGAGCTGGCTTAACTACTTGAAACTTCGCGCAGCTTACGGTACTGTAGGTAACGACGTTTCTGCTCCTTACTATTCATACATGAACCTCTTCAGCTGGTCACAGTATGATGGAATCGGAACTCTTCTTCCCACATCTCTCGGAACACCTAACCTGAAATGGGAGTCTACCAATACATTCGATATCGCTCTCGAGGGTTCACTCTTCGACGACCGCTTCAACTTCAGCATCGGTTACTTCAACAAGCAGAACTCTGACCTTCTCTTCCGCTTCACTCTTCCGAACTCTCTCGGCGGTATGACTTCAGGTGCGAACCCCTCTGTATGGCGTAATGTCGGAACAATGCAGAACACAGGTTGGGAGCTTCAGTTCGGTGTTGATATCATCCGCAACCAGAATTTCAAATGGAGCGCAAGCGTAGATGCTACATTTCTTAAGAATAAAATCACCAAGCTTCCTGATAACAAGAACCTCCCCGGCCAGAACCTCTTCCTCGGTGAGAGCCGTTATATCATCAAGGATTACGAGTGGGTCGGTGTTGACCAGCTGACAGGTCAGTCAATGTACTATATCGATCCTCAGTCTCCTGACTTCATGGCATACGATGAGAACGGTAATATGTACTATGATGAGAATCAATATTGGGCTCAGGTAGACAAAGCAAAAAGCGATACAAACTCCGTGTTTATTCAGGATGGTGACAAATATTACACCAGCAACATGAACAACGCTTCCCGTAAGATCTTAGGCTCTGCGATTCCTACAGTTTACGGTTCGTTCAGCACTAATCTCTCTTGGAAGGGTATCAACCTGGGTCTTCTCTTCACATATCAGTTGGGTGGAAAGACTATGGATACAAACTACCTGAGTCTTATGAGCAGCAGCGGTACCAGCGCACTCCATAAGGATGTCCTCAAATCTTGGACTCAGCCTGCAGACCACTTTGGCGAGGATGGCAAGCTTCAGCAGTGGGTAACCGATGCTATCGCTGCCGGCGAAATGACTCCCGGTCGTATCGATCCCAAGGGCACTCCTGAGCTTAACAGCGTTTATTCAGGTTATAACAATGCTTCTTCAAGCCGATTCCTGACAAGCAGCAGCTATCTTACTCTTAAGAACATCAACGTCTCTTACGACTTCCCGAGAAAATGGGTAGATGCAATGAAGATGCAGGGCCTTAACCTCGGTTTCTCTTGCGATAACGTATTTATCGTGGCTAAACGCAAAGGTATGAATCCGACTTACGGCTTCGCCGGCGGACAGGGTGCAAACTATGTGCCTGCTCGCGTGTTCGCATTCCAGCTCACCGCTAAATTCTAACAATATAAACTAACGATAAGATGAAAAGATCAATAATAATTAAAGGGTTAGCTTCAATGGCTCTCCTCTTTGGCGCTGCTTCCTGCTCGAGCGATTATCTCGATCTGCAGCCTATATCCAATGAGAGCGCAGAAGGGATCGCTGATAATGTGTCGAAAATGCGTGCCGCTATTTTCGGTGGATTCGAGAAGATGAACAGGCAGTATAGCAGCTACGATTATAATTACTTCATCGGTGAAGCGACTCTAAATACGTGGTATGGCGATATTCCCGGACAGGATTTTCCCAGCTACCTTGCAGCTCGCTATTATGGCAATACATGGACTAACTGGAATATGTTTACATCCCACCGTACATACGGCGCCGTAATGGCATGGACATATCTCTATGGCCTCATTGGCGATGTCAACTATCTCCTTGCAGCTGACAATGCTGCAAATGCCGATGAGATCAAGGGTGAGTATGCCTTTCGTCTCGCGCAGGCTTATACACTTCGCGCTCATGGTTACATCCGTCTCCAGCAGTTATATGGTCCCCGTTGGCAGGATTCTATGGACGGTGCGCGCCACAGTGTAGTGCTCCGCACAGAGATGCCTGACCCCGCTAACGCCGCTAAAGATGTTTCTTCTACTGCAGCTGTTATGCAGCAGATCTATGATGACCTTGATCGTGCCATCGAGCTTTATGAACTCTCCGGCTATGACCGTGATAATATGTGGGAGACTAACGAGTCTGTAGCTTATGGTCTCTATGCCCGCGCAGCTCTTCTTAAGGAGGACTGGGCCACAGCAGAGAAATATGCTCATCTCGCTTCTGAATCATATAATATCATGAGTGCTGCCGATTACGAGAGTGGTTTCGCTGCTCCCACAAGTGAGTGGATGTGGTGCTCTACGTCATCTTATACATCTACTTACTATTGGTCGTTTGGCGTTTACTGGGCCTGCAACGGTGCATATACTTGTATGTGGGGTAACTATGGTGCCGGCGCTGTTGATTATATGCTCTACAAGCAGATGCAGAACACCAACGACGTTCGTTGCGAACTCTTCTACACTCCTGATAAAGAGGGTCGCGCACTTCGCGCTAAATTCTGGAATCCGGACGATTGTGATGCAATATCTCTGAATATCAATGATTCCGGTAGTAGCTTCAATAACGCTCTTCAGGCATACTGCGACAAAATGTATGACAAAATCGGTAAAGCTAACAATTGGATTCCTCCCTACAGTAACGATTATCAGGGCTATGGTACTGAGATTAGCGGTACTTATATTCCGTTCGGTGCCCAATTCAAATTCTGGGGTACTGATACATACAGCACAAGCTCCGTTTGCTTCATGCGTGCTTCTGAAATGCTTCTTATCGAGGCTGAGGCTGCTTGCCACAACGGTAACTACAGCGTAGCTCAGGACTGTCTTGAGAAGATTAACAAAAACCGTATTGCGGGCTATGTTAAATCTACCAAAACCGGCGATGATCTTCTCGCAGAGGTTAAGCTCAACCGCCGTTGGGAGCTTTGGGGTGAAGGTTTCAGCTGGTTTGACTTCAAGCGTTGGAACGAGCCTATCAAACGTACTCTCTGGGAGTCTGGAAATGTCAACTCCGGTAACTGGCCCACATCATGTAAGGAGGAGTTGGGTGTTAGCGAATATCAAGGATGGGTATATCCGATTCCTTACACTGAGATTGACTATAACGACGCCCTCACAATCAACGTTAACAACCCTGACTACGGTTTATAATAATCCAAATGTCAATGTGACATCATGATAAAATATCAATTTGACAAAATGACAATATGTCAAGATGTCATTTAGACAAAACGAGACAATAGAAAAGGGAGGAGCCATAAGGCTCCTCCCTTTTTTGTTGAGAGTTGGGGGTTAAAGGTGTGTAAAGCAGGTTTGTCGTAGGTGATAATTGTTAATCTCAAGTGATTATTTCTCTAATTATCCATTCAAGTTTGCGAATTTGCAAAATATTATTTATTTTTGCGGTTGGTCAAAGTGCCTTTGGCACCGAGCACCGCCCTTTGGGCGTCGTACTCTCTTTGCCAATTCGCGAATATAGCAATAATACTTATATTTGCTACGTTGAATATACATCCCAATAGAAATTTGTAGAATATTAATACATTATTGAAAATGTTAAAAAGGTTAAGCATATTGATTTTAGGTGTCGGAACGGTTCTGGCCGCTTCCGCAGCTCCCTTGACCCCGAATCAAGCTCTTTCGCGCCTTTCGGGTTCGTCGTCGTTGAGATCTGTAAAAAAGGTCGCAGTGAATCCAGTGCTCAAGCATTCATTTGCAGATAAAGAGGGCCAGGCTGTGGCATACGCTTTCGAGCCGGCGCAAGGTTCGGGATTCATGATCCTTTCGGCCGACGACATCGCCTATCCCGTGCTTGGTTATTCAGACAGCGGCAAGTTTGATGCAGAGAATATGCCCGTGCAGCTCAAGGATTGGATCGAAGGTTATGCCGAGGAGATCGAATACGCGAAAAGCATCGGTGTAACTCCCGCGACCGGCAACATCATGCTCGCACCCCGCAGTGCGAGAGAAGCTATCCTCCCGCTCGTGAAATCGAAATGGGATCAGGGTGCTCCTTACTACAACGATTGCCCCACGATCAATGGCGCGCGTTGCTACACAGGCTGCGTGGCTACATCAGTGGCGCAGGTGATGAACTATTTCAAATATCCCGAAGCCGGAGTCGGCACCGTGAGTGTGACTGTAAACAATCAGAGGCAGTCGATGAATCTCGCCGACAAGGCTTTCGACTGGGACAATATGCTCGACAATTATGTCAGCGGTACCTACAACGATGCTCAGGCTTCTGCCGTGGCTTATCTGATGAAAGCAGCCGGATTCGCCGTTGAAATGAACTACGGCACATCTGCTTCGGGTGCTGTCAGTGCCAAGATCGTCAAGGCTCTTCGCGATAACTTCCTTTATGACCGCTCGATCACATTTGAAGGGCGAGTGTCTTACTCCGCTTCCGAATGGGATGAAAAAGTATATAACAATCTCAAGAGCGGCAGCCCGGTGATCTATAGCGGCAATGACCTCTCCGTGGGCCACAGCTTCATCTGCGACGGTTATGACGGCAAAGGCTATTATCACATCAACTGGGGCTGGAGCGGAATGTCAGACGGCTATTTCCTTCTCAATGCTCTTAATCCCGAAGCCCTCGGCACTGGCGGCGGCGAGGGTGGCGGCTTCAACTTCCATCAGGGTGGTGTGTTCAATATCCGCAAACCTAACACAGGTGGAGATCCTGTAAATGTTTCCGACCTTACGCTTACGGCTTACGGTCTCTATGGCGTTAACAGTGTGACGGAAGATGCCATCGGCCGCAGCGTGATCAACATTGGCCTTGTCGAGGGATACGGAAATATAACCGGCTGGATGAATGAGACCGGCGAGTCTTTAAAACTCACTCCCGGTGCTGTCTTTAAAAATGCGGAGACCGACGAGGTTGTCTATGAGCTGTCGGGCAGATTAGGCTCATCTTATACAATCAATCCATCTGCAGGAAGCTATTATTTAGGCACTCTCGCGCTGTCGATAACCGTGCCTTCCGACCTCCCGGACGGTGACTATAAGTTAGTGCCCTCTACTAAAAATTCAAACGTCGCCACCTCTCCCTGGGTCGCTATCAATGTGCCTTACTCCTATCCCAATTATGTACTCGTCAGCAAACATAACGGTAAGACCACAGCTACATCCGTAACGCCTCCGAGCCTTCAGATTGCCGATATGGAAGTGATAGGCAACGTATATTATAACCGTAGCGTGACATTTAAATTCAAGGTTGTCAACACCAGTGATTTTGAAATCACCGACGCAATGTCGATTGAGCTTATGCAGAATGGCGTGTCCAAATTCAAGAGCTCGAATGTGCTCGTGACTGTTCCTGCCAAATCCGAGACAGAGCAGGAATGGACAGTGCTTTTGTATCGTCAGTCGGGACAGGGTGCTGTTAACGAAGAGACTGTGTTCGATATCAATATGGTTAACGATCTCAATGGTAAAAGCTATGGCAATTTCGGCCAGCTGACAATGCGCGCAAACCCCGGTGATCCTTCGGTTTCTGTGCGTTCGACGACCGTAGCAGGTGCCACCAGCGAGAAAGTTACTATTGGCAATTCGCAATTTACTGCTAATGCCGTTCCTTCAAATAACTTCGTGCTTGATATTACATTCCGTGTGACAAAGGGTTACTTTGATTATAAAGTGTATGCCGATCTCCTGCAGCAGGCTCCCGGTGCTACTTCTCTTTCGCAGGTGATTCCTGTAAAAGACGATATCTTCAGCAGGCAGGTTGAGCTCAATGCTAATGAAGAGATTTCTCTGAATATTCCCGTAGACTTCCCCGAGGCTGTTCCCGGCGAGATCTACTATGTTAAGGTCAAATATTTTGGACCGAAAGGTGAGAGCTCGATCACTCAATATCGTTTCGTTGTAAAAGATGACGGATCTGGTGTGACAGAGATTGACGCTGAGGGTGAAGGTGAAACTCAATATTATAATATGCTTGGCATCCGCATCGCCAATCCGCAACCCGGCGAGATGGTGATCGAGCATCGCAACGGAAAGGCCACCAAGAAGATTTTTAAGTGATAAGAACTAAGTGATAAGTGATAAGTGATAAGAACTAAGTAATAAGTAATAAGTAATAAGTAGCGGAGTCCTTCGGGGCTCCGCTACTGTCTTAACATGAAGGCGCGGAAGGGGAACTATTGGTCCTTAATTATTTTGCCTATTAACCATATTAATAATTGACATATTCTTTTTAAAGCAGAGACTGTTGATGCCAATGGTAGTTAATACTCGGATTCTCATAACAT
>JAIEAO010000087.1 GCA_029071345.1 Muribaculaceae bacterium
GCACTGAGAATATTGGATTCAATATTGAAATGAAGCAGATGGGTAATATTCTAAATGCTTTCTTCATATTAATATAAATTAAGTACGAATTTTTCACATCGCTAGTTCTGATTGGGTTTATCGTATTGAGGTGCAAAATTACCAATTTACAGATGTGATATAAAGGTTAGATTTCGTTGGATATTGAGCAATATAAAGTATTTGTTGTGAGTGTTCGTTTAAATCGTTAATTTTGCAATAATTACAAACATGGCAAACAGGCAATATTAAATTATGGTAACATATTTGAAGTGTTCAGATGGCTTTTCAATAGTAGATGAATGGACTCCGGGGTGCTGGGTCAATGTCGAGACTCCTACCGCTGATGAGTTGGGACGGTTGAAAAACAGATTCGGACTGCCCGAGGACTTTTTGAACGATATATCGGATATCGATGAGCGTCCCCGAGTAGAAAATAATGATGGATGGAGCTGCACCGTGTTGCGTATACCCGTTGAGGGAGAGGAGATTCCATTTGTCACGATACCGTTGGGAGTGATGGTAAAAGATGATTATGTCGTAACCGTATGCTTTTATCATAATACGCTCATCGCTGATTTTATAGATCACACTCGAAAACGTCATACAACCATCGGAAGGTCGTCGGATTTCATCCTCCGGCTTCTGAAAAGCTCGGCGTATTGGTATATCCGTTATCTTAAAGATGTAAAAAATATTGTTGCCGAAGCAGAAGTGGGATTAAAGAAAAGTATCCGTAATGAGGATTTGCTCAAACTCATGAATCTGCAGAAAACTTTCGTAATCTTTGCGACCTCTATCAGTGGCAATAATATACTTCTTGAGCGGATAAACAGAGTTTACGGCCAAGACTTTGACAAAGAATTGTTTGAGGATGTGAGCATCGAACTGCGACAGGCGGATTCAACCGTTACGATCGCGACACAGATGCTTGACCGAACGATGGATACATACGCGTCGGTGATATCCAATAACGTCAATGCCATTATGAAACGCCTGACAAGTATCTCGCTCATACTTATGATACCGACATTGATTGCCAGTTTCTATGGCATGAATGTGGATGTGGGTATTTCGATGAATAATCCTTGGGCTTTTGGCGCTATAATCGGGGCCGGTTTCATCTTGGCCGTTATTACGTGTCTGTGGTTGCGCAAAATCAAATGGCTATAATCAGTTATATGTATAACTGTCTCTTGCTGTTTGTGGATGTCGGAGCCGACTGTTAATTTAATGAGATAGCTTTTTCGGGTGATAAATTTTTATTAAATTTGTATTGTGTTTCTATTGTAGATATTGTCGTTATGCGGACGATTAATATTATTATAATGATTATTCTGACTACGGCCATTATCCTATTGCTCGGATTGGCGTCAGTATTACAGAGAAATACCATCATTGATTGGTGGATTCCGTCAGCGGCGTGCGCGCTTTTGGCCGTTCCCTGCGGAATTCTCCTCAGAGGTTGCATCGGCAGACTGACGAAGTTCAGGAAGATGATCTGGAATATTTTAGCCGGCGCGGTGCTTTCGTTTTCGGTGTTCATCGGATTGTTCTATTCACTTAATTATTACAAATCTGATGAATCGTCTGCTCAGGAGTTTTCGGCTCGTATAACCAATAAATATACCGAGGAGCGTTACCGCGTTCAGAGGGTGTCGAGAAACCGCGTCAGGCGAGGAGAGAAATATTGGGTGTATTGCATCAGCGTGGAGATGCCCGACGGTCGCCTCAAAAAGATGGAGGTCTCGCCCGGTGAATATATAAAGATCAGGGTCGGTAGGCACATCAAATTGCAGATAGAAAACGGTTTATTGGGAATTCCCGTGATCAAGAATATGAAATTTCCGGTTAGGCAATATAATACACAAAAACACTTACTAAATCATTCGCGAAAACATCATTAATTAATCTTAAATAAAACAAAGAAATGACACTAAGAAAATTATCAGGACTTCTGCTTGCGGCAGTTGCCTGTATTGCTCCCGCTCAGGGAATGGCTCAGTTCAATCTCGGAAAGGCAGTGAAAGCGGCCGGCAAGGTTGCTCAGGCAGTAACGCTCACAGACGCTCAGATGGCGGCATACGTTAAGCAGTCTGTAGACTGGATGGATAAGAACAATCCCGTTTTGCCTGAAGATAATGACTATGTAAAACGCCTGAGACGTTTGACTGCGAACGTTAAGGATGCAGACGGAATTCCATTGAACTTCAAGGTCTATGACGTAATCGATGTTAATGCTTTCGCCTGCCCTGACGGCAGTGTTCGCGTGTTCTCATCATTGATGGATATTATGAATGACGATGAGCTTATGGGTGTTATCGGTCACGAAATCGGTCATGTTCTGAAACGTCATTCCAAGAATGCGCTCAAGCAGAAACTCCTCACAGATGCTGCTTTGGATGCAGCCGGAGCTGCCAACGGTAAGGTTGCTGTGCTCACAGATTCTCAGCTCGGCGCAATCAGCGAAAGCCTTATCAATGCCAAGTTCTCACAGAAACAGGAATCGGAGGCAGATGAGTGCGGATATGACTTCCTCGTTGCCAACGGTCTGAATCCATGGGGCATGGCAATGGCTTTTGAAAAGCTCTCAGGATCGGAGGGTGGTGCCAAGAGCTCTGCAATCCAGAAGATGTTCTCATCTCACCCCGACACTCAGAAGCGTATCAAGAAGATGAGCGAGCGCGCCCAGAAAGATGGCTTTGTAAAGCCCGAAGCCAAATAATAGTAATCCCTAATAATAGAAAAGTGGATGACGTTTTCGAGCGTTATCCACTTTTTTAATGAACAAATACAACTTTTAAGTTGTATTATTGGAAAATTATTCCTATCTTTGTTAAAAATCTCACACATGAAATTTGACCGGATTACAGATAATGGCAATCTATGGGCTGTGAGGTATGAAAACAGCCTGGATAATGTGCTTGATACCATTCTTGACCAATGGAATAATGTGGCATGGTTGCGTTCGTTCTTCAAGGAGAATATAAAAGATCTTGCAGATTATTTTAAGATAACGGACGTAAATCAGGCAATATATGATACTATAGAAGATAGTGAAAAATTGCAATGTTTGATATTGGATATATCTCCGGATGCAAATTTGGATGAGATTTTCAGACCATTGGATAACTCACGAATGTCCGAAATACTTTTGGGTAAGGAAAAAGCTCGACTCCGTAATACACCGCGGCATGCTTCGTGGTTAAGAATATATGCTATTAAATTGGATCCGGGTATTTATATCATTACCGGAGGTGCAATTAAGCTGACCCGAACTATGCAGGAACGGGAACATACTTTGGTGGAATTAGCCCGAATGGAAAAGGTTAGAAGTTTTTTGATAGATCACGATATATTAGATTCGGATTCATTTAGTGACTATCTGTATGAACTTGGTTAAGAAAGGAGGTTGAGATGAAAACAAGAGAAGAAATATTATCAAAGTTGAATGAGCACAAAAGCTCAACTCCTTCAAAATGGCGCGAGAATGCCGAATGGCGAATGGCAAATAAATCATGGTTAAGATATTCCCAACAAATAGCCATGATGATGCTTGACAGGATGGAGGAGTTAGGATTGACTCAAAAGTCATTAGCCGAAAGAATGGGTTGCTCTCAACAATATATTTCAAGAATTTTAAAGGGAACTGAGAATCTATCGATAGAGACTATTTCAAAAATAGAGGCAGCTCTTGAATTGGAGATATTAGAACCGGCGTTCATACCTCGATAAGTACGATTCATAGTCGAGGAGTTGGCGTTTGCGGTCAGAGCCCCAGAAGTAGTTGCCGATTCCTCCTGATGCAGGAACGATACGGTGGCAAGGCACGAGCACTGCAATCGGATTTTTAGCGATCGCGGAGGCAACGGCGCGGATGGCTGAGGGGCGATCGATGGCGACCGCCACTTCGCTGTATGTTGCTGTACTGCCGCTTGGGATTGTGATAAGTTGGCGGTAGACCATAAACTGGAAATCGGTGCAGACAGGGGAGATCCATATATCTTCGCTACCTGTCTTGCCGTTAATGAAGTCTATGGCGTTCTGCAGGTTTTGGGCTAAGTCGATAGTAAGACAACCTTTATCGAGAGTGTTGCATATCTCACGGACTTTGGGTGATATATATTGGTTTATTAAGGGTACGGAGGGGAGCGGTTCATCAAGGAACCCGATTTTGGAGATTCCCGATTCTGTTGTAGATATTGACATCAATCCCCACGGTGAGGAGAACTGGATGGTGGCTTCTACTACTATTTCGTCTTTATGTCTGTAAGCGAGATGCATTTGATTTTCAAAAAATTTATTACTTTTGCAGTTGCAATGATAAAGATAATAAATTTCAAACAAATATAACACCTATGAAGAAAAAAATTTTAAGTCTTGCCCTCTGCGCCATGATGATGGGCGGGGCAATGGTAAGTTGCGGCGGTTCAAAGGCAAATGCCGCTGAGGAGACTGCTGAAGCAGCAGATTCAATTCCTACCGTTTATTACATCAAGGATATAACCCCCGAGAACCTTGTAAAAATCTATGAGGCACTCGGCCGTAAAGCTGAAGGAAGGGTTGGTATCAAGATTTCTACCGGCGAATCAAACAAGTCTAACCACCTTGATACGGCTCTCATCGCTGATCTCGTGCGTCTTGTAAACGGTACGTTCATCGAGTGCAATACTGCCTACGCCGGAAACCGTAACGAGACTGAGAAGCATTATCAGACTGCTAAAGAGCATGGATTTGTAGACCTCGCAGGTGTGGATATAATGGATGCAGAGGGTGACACCACTCTCACTGTTGGCGTTCCCGAAGGTCACCTGAAGAACATTAACTATGTCGGCAAGCACATCAACAATTACGACTTCATCGTGGTGCTCTCGCACTTCAAAGGTCATCAGATGGCCGGTTTCGGAGGTGCTCTGAAGAATATCTCCATCGGTATGGGTTCATCGGCCGGAAAGACTTGGCAGCATACGGCGGGAAAAACCGCAGATGTAGAGAAAATCTGGGGTAATATTGCCGAGCAGAAGGATTTCACGGAATCTATGGCCGAAGCCGCTAAATCTATCGTTGACCACTTCGGCAAGAATATCCTTTACATCAACGTGGCTAACCGCCTTTCCATCGATTGCGACTGCAACGGTGACCCGGCTGAGCCTAAGATGGGTGACTTCGGCGTACTCGCTTCTCTCGATCCCGTGGCTCTCGACCAGGCTTGCCTCGACATGGTGTTCAATAGTGAGGACCCCGGAAAGGCAGACCTTGTAGAGCGCATCAACTCCCGCATGGGCACTCACACCGTAGACCATGCGGCCGAGATCGGTGTCGGTTCGAAGGAATACAAACTTGTGACAATCACAGAATAAAACCTGTAGCGGAAGTTTCCCAACTTCCGCACTGTGTCGCTATATGGGCGGAGGTTAGGAAACCTCCGCTACTGCATAGGCTCCCAAAAGAAGCGGGCCCAGAGGAAGAGGCGCCCGGTTGGGGGGTTTTAATGTTATTGAGATTTTTAAGAATTGTATTTTATTGTGGCCGCG
>JAIEAO010000088.1 GCA_029071345.1 Muribaculaceae bacterium
GGGATGGGGACCCTCCTGGAGTTGGGGATGGGGCTGGAACAATCCCTGGGATTGGGGCTATGGCCCCGGATGGGGTGGCCCTGGTTGGGGACACGGTCGTCCTTACGCCGATTATCGTCCCGGTGGACGTTTGCCTAACAGACCCGGATCAAACTGGGCATCTAACACTCGCCCCGGTGGAAATTATAACGGTGGTTATGCCGGTAGCGGCATCCGACCCGGCCATAGTAACAGTGTGAACAATCGTCCGAATAATTCGGTATTCGGTGGCTCGGCCACTAATCATCACCGCACTTATGGCACGTCGAATGGAAATACCGGTACTCACACCACAAATTCGGGCAATCATCAGAGTGGCAACCGTAACAGCTACACCATTAATAATGGCGGCCACCGCGTATACAATAATGGATCAGTGAATAATAGTTCTAACAATAACTATAATTCAAACAATAATAATCACCGTCAATCGAATAATAATAGTTATAATAATTCAAATCGTAATAATTATAACTCAAATAGCACCCGAGGCGGCTCATTCGGTTCCGGAAGCAGATCCGGTGGTTTCGGTGGCGGCGGTAGAAGCTCCGGAGGCGGTGGTGCCCGTGGTTCTCACAGATAATCAAAATGAGTTATAACTCATTTTGATTATAAAATTAAACCTATATGTATCAAGATAAATAAGATAACACTATGAAGAAATTATACATAATCTTAACTGCGGCAGGTTGCTTTTCACTTGGCAGTTACGCACAGAGTGCGATCGATGCATACCGTTTTTCGCAGCCCGACTTGAGAGGAACTGCTCGCTTTATGGGTATGGGTGGTGCGTTCGGAGCTTTAGGCGGAGACCTTTCTTCTCTATCTCAGAATCCTGCTGGTATTGGTGTTTACCGAAGCAATGAACTCGGTTTTACGCTTGATCTTGATGCTCAGAATGCTAAATCTACTGCTCCCGGGAGCACCACGTCAACATCTCAGACCAAGTTTTACCTTGATAATATAGGTGGTGTAGCCACGCTTCGCCTCGGAAGTTCGAAAGTACCTAACCTCAACTTCGGTTTTACATATAATAAGGGTGTATCATTCAATCGTCGCTATAAGGGTTATGTACCAAACATCAACACGTCGATGTCAAACTACATTGCAGGTCTTGCTAATGGCGAGGAACTTACTGTTGCTGATGTTACTTCCATTTCCGGAAAATATGATCCTTACAATCCTACTGACGGTGGTCTTCAGGCTCCATGGCTCGCCATATTAGGATATGATTCATATCTGATAAATACTAATGGAGATCCAGATAACCCGTCATGGACCGGACAGTTCGGTCAAGGCACAATCGGTAGCGCCAATTTCGACGTACAGGAGAGCGGAAGTGTTGATGAATACAACATCGCAATCGGTGGAAATATAGCAAACGTGGTCTATTGGGGTATGAACTTTGATATAGTAAACCTTAATTATAATCTTAATGCCCTTTATGGCGAAAGCCTCTCGGATGCGTACGTTTATAATCCCTCCTCAAAGATGATTAATCAGACCAATTCCAAATGGGGAATGAGAAATCTATACAGCGCGTCAGGGCAAGGTTTCAATTATCAGTTAGGTGTTATTGTAAAACCGGTTCAGGAACTTCGTTTCGGTCTTGCATTCCATACTCCTACTTTCTATAACATTACCGAAACTTATTCGGCAAACACCTCAATGAATGCATTCGGAGAAACGGTGCAGGCATCTACTAACAATGGTGTTCCGGGTTCGCAGTCATATAACTTCAACTCTCCTTGGAAAGTAATAGCCAGCGTTGCCGGTGTTATAGGAAGCAAGTTTATTATCTCTGCTGACTATGAGTGGAATGGTTATAAGACAATGAAATATAAGGAGCAGAATAATTATTATTATGGCGTCGGTGACGACTGGGGTTGGGACTATGGCTGGGATTTCAGTGCTACGAGATCGGCTGCGCCACTTGCTCCCAAAGCGGTATACGATGATGCTTACCATTATGAAAATCAAGATATAAAAGATATATACCGAAGCACATCATCATTTAGAATAGGAGCGGAATATCGTGTAACCCCTAACTTCAGTGTCCGTGCCGGTTACAGTTATGTGTCATCTCCTGTTGAAGCTAAGGCTAAAAACAATGATATGACTATCTATACATCCGGAACAATGCCGAACTACCGCTTTGATAATACAACCAACTATATCACCGCAGGTCTTGGCTACCGAACTAAAGGGTTTTATGTAGATCTCGCGTATGTATATAAGAAGATGGATTCGGAGTATCATGCGTTTACTCCCGATCCCGGTAATACAGGCGGCTTCACTTCACCGCAGGCAAAATTAGGACTCACTAACAATAGAATCATACTGTCGGCAGGATTTAAGTTCTGATTTGCATAGGTGTTTCAGGAAATGTCTCTTTATAAGAAACATAGATATATAAATTTATTAATGCTATTGAGAGTCATCGGTTACCTTTTGGTAATCGAGGCTCTTTTTATGTTGATACCCATGATTTTCGCATTGTGGTATCATGAAAAATCTATCTGGGACTTTCTGATCTCGGCTTCTATTGCCGGTTTCAGCGGAGCGGGAATGATGATGTTACGTCCTAAATCGAAGGATATGGGGAAACGGGAAGCAATACTTCTGACAGCTCTTATCTGGGTTATTCTCTCTTTTTTCGGGATGCAGCCATTCCTTTTAGCCGGCACTCATCATTCTGTTACCGATGCATTCTTTGAAACTATGAGTGGATTCACCACTACCGGAGCGTCTGTACTGAATACATTAGAGGGAGTGCCCCACTCTATACTGGTATGGCGATGTGTGGTTCAATGGATCGGAGGTCTTGGAATTATTCTCTTTACGTTGGCTGTGGTGCCGATGCTTAATTATTCAGGCGGAATGCAGCTTTTCAATGCCGAGGTTACCGGTATGACACATGATAAATTGCGACCCCGTGTGAGTCTTACAGCAAAGAGTCTTTGGGGCATCTATATAGTATTCACCGCAATTTTGATAATTCTGCTGAATTTCTCAGACATGAATTTCTTTGATGCCTTCTGTCACGGCTTATCAACGATGTCGACAGGAGGATTCTCCACTTCCGACATGAGTATTAATCAATGGAATTCCATTTATGTCCGCATTGTGATGTGTATATTCATGTTTCTGGGTGGTGTCAATTTCTCGCTTCTTTATAATATCATTACGGGGAAAAGTGGCAACCCCTTTAAAAATACAGCCTTTAAATGCTATGTATGGATACTAATTATTGGCTATTTAGCATTTGTAGTGAATATTATCATAAAGGGATACGCAAAAGATTGGACCGACCTTACGATTGATCCACTATTTCAGGCGATATCCATTATGTCGTCTACTGGTATAACGCAGCCAGATTTTCACAACTGGGGTTCGCTATCGTTTATGGTGGTGCTCATGATGATGGTAATGGGTGCATGCGCCGGAAGCACATCCGGCGGAGCTAAGGTCGACAGATTTGTCGTGCTGTTTAAATTCCTTAAGAATGAATTTTATAAGATGATGCACCCTCAGGCCGTGACTACGGTTACGATCAACGGCAAGGGAACGCCGTCGTCCGTGGTGCAGAAAACGCTTGCTTTTCTATTTCTTTATATAATGGTGGTGTGTGTAGGCGGATTGATTATAAGCCTTCTCGGCATGCCATTATCAGATTCTCTTTTCTGTTCTTTATCAGCAATCTCCAATACAGGTCTGGGAACCGACATCACCGGCATTTCCGCTAATTATGGTTTAGTGTCGGATGCCACAAAATGGCTGCTATGTCTGATAATGTTAATTGGCCGTCTCGAACTCTTCACAATACTTCTCCTCTTCACTCCTACTTTCTGGAAAAAATAGGTCGCATTCTTCTCAGATATTGACCTTTCCCTTTTGTTGCAGATCCGTATTCGATAGCATGATGTGGGCATTCGTGATAGCAGCTTACACATGAGAGGCAATCCTTACCCCATACGGGCCGGCCATCCTTCATTATAATGTTATTGACCGGGCATGCCTGAGTACACAATCCACAACCGGTGCAAGCATCTGTGACGTGCCACTTCTTATATGCGATTCCCCATTTTGTAAACAGCGGATAAACTACAGCAGTCTTGAGCCACGACATAGAACCTCTGTGAATATCTGTCGCCCACTCCCCTTTTTTGATTAGAGCGGCTATATGACTGAGCCTCTCATCTAAGGCTTTAATCTTATTAATCCTCACCTCATCGCTATCCACATCAAATCCGGGGAGAAGAACATAGATGTTAGGCGCGGTAACGCTCCATACTCCACTCAAGCAAAGCCCTCTCTTATCAAGTGCCGATGCCATCATCTTATCTGTTTCACCGGTATCATCTCCGCAGGTAGCAACCATCCAGATTATGACATCGTTCTCTTTAAGCTCCGATACTAATTTTTCCGGTAATCGTTTGATAAATTCAAGCACAATCGGCGGAACACCCCACGCATAAACAGGAAATACAAATCCCACACCTTTTGAATAATCTATATTCAATGAATTAAAATCGACAGAGCATAGATTAATTGAAATGTCATCTAACCGCTCTGCAAGCACCTGAGCGCAATATTTGGAATTTCCCGTGCCGGAGAAATAGAAAATCATGAGGATATTATTATAATGTAAAAATCTTGAATATCAACTCCGTAAGCAATGAGTATTCATTCTGATATGAATTCACACCTTTGCTCTTAACGTCAAATTCACGGAGCGCATGGATGGCATTGACAGCACGATAAGGATTGTAATTTCTCATACCGGTCTTTACCTCATTAAGCTGATTTGAAAATCTTATTCCTAAGGCTGTTTTCAGAGAATCGTCAGTTTTATCAGGCAAGTAGTGGGCGATAACCAGTTTGCTGAAAAAGTTGAAGAGCGTTGAAGTGGTCATTACCGTTGGATTCAGTTTAGGATTAGCTTCAAAATATTTGATAATCCTCACTGCTTTGGGATAATCCTTAACGGCAATGGCCGATGTAAGCTCAAAATTATTAAAATCTTTTGAGATACCGATATTTTTCTCAATATCGTCAACTGTAATCTTACCCCCCTTACCGTTAATCTGGATCAGCTTATTTACCTCACCGAATAGTTTCGACAGCGGACCGCCTATGTAATCGCACAGCAGACCGACAGCCTTATCCTCTATACCGGTTTTCATCGAGGCACAATAGTCTTTGAGATGACCCGGTAGCTGGTAATCTTTCACGCGGTCACTCTTGAAGACAACAGCGTTTGATTTAGCCGTAGCTTTCATCAGCGCGGATGTAGCGTTGAGATTATCCCCTTTGAATGCAATCACAAATACACAAGAGGTGTTGGGTTTGGCAACATATGGTGCCAATTTATCCAACGCAACTTTAGCCATCTGCTTCGACTGTGCTTCTTTGAGCATCACGAGTCGGCGCGGAGCCATCACAGGCAATTGCTGACAAGCGGCGACCACGGTCTCCATATCAGCATCTACACCGTAGTATATGTTTTGGTTGAAGTCTTTATCCTCTTCAACTATGGCCTTTGTCTCAACTGCTTCCACTATCTTATCGATATAGAAATCCTCCTCTCCCATTAATATATAGACAGGAGCGAATTCATTCTTATTGATCGCAGTGATAATATCTCGAAATGTAGGTGACGGCATCGTTTATTTAATTTTACGAAGATGCGATTTATTGAACCACATCTTTCTGGTAAACATAAATAGAATAAAGAGACAGAGGCTAATAAGCGGGAGTATGGGAAATCCATGCTCCGCAACGCCTATGCTATCGAAATCGGAGGATAAGACTCCTCTGATAATCATCCATTCAAATAGGACTACGATACTGTTGTTGAGTGCGTGAGCGAAAATAGAAACCCATATCGAGTTTGTCCATACATACAGATAACCGAAAAATGCGCCCAACAACAGACGCGGAACAAATCCGAAGAATTGGAAATGAAGAGTGCTGAATATAAATGCAGCCACCCAAATTGCAATCAACTTGGGCATCGCTTCACTTAACATTCGTTGAAGTCCGGCCCTAAAGAACAGCTCTTCAGAGAATCCTGTAATCACTCCAACTACTAATATATTGGTGAGAAGTCCAATAACCGATGAATCGGCCATTATAATATTCGAAGTATCTCTTGCCGCGTTTTCCATAGCCCGCAAGGATGCTTCGATATCTGATAATGAATCAGGGAAGGAAATATTATCGTTCCAATATATTATCTGATTAAAGAAGATGAAGCCAATGGCAAAAGAGATTACAACACCTAACAGGGCTTTGCAATTCGGAATCACATTAAGCGATAAAGTTCTGATTGCGGAATGGCCGTTGATATATGCTGCTATGAGCGCAGGCACACAAAATACTAATAAATTCTGAAAAACTGATACTATCAGAAATCGTGCGCGGTCATCTTCGATAAAGCCGGATGCAATCCCGTTTATCATCCCGACGATAATCAATCCGATGATGAACACAGCTCCGAATATGCATAGCTGTGCCGTCAGAGAAATCTTATACATCACTTATCGAATTTCTTACGGGTAAATATGAAGTCTCGACCGAGATATTTTTCACGCACAATCGGATTTTCCGCAAGCTCTTCACTTGAACCCTGAAACAGCACTTTTCCTTCAAACAGGAGATATGCGCGGTCTGTGATACCGAGGATTGAATCGGCTTTGTGGTCTGTAATAAGGATGCCGATATTACGCTCCTTAAGATGATAAACCACCTCCTGAATGTCTTCCACTGCGATAGGGTCAACGGCAGCAAAGGGTTCGTCGAGCATTATAAACTTAGGATTGATTGCAAGACAACGTGCAATCTCCGTGCGTCGGCGCTCCCCACCGGAAAGGTTATTACCTAAATTGTGGCGAACTTTTTCCAGAGAAAACTCTCTTATCAATGATTCGAGCTTCTCTTTCTGATATTCCTTTGATGTGTTGGTCATCTCCAGAATTGACCGGATATTATTCTCAACCGAGAGTGTGCGGAAGACAGATGGCTCCTGCGGAAGATAGCCGATACCGATCTGTGCGCGTTTATATACAGGAAATTCCGTTATATCCTGATCATCCAGAAAGACTTTTCCCTCATTCGGTTTGATAAGACCGACAGTCATGTAGAAAGTAGTAGTCTTTCCTGCCCCATTCGGACCTAACAGACCCACAATTTCACCTTGCGTAACGTCTATGGAAACTTTATTTACAACAGTGCGTTTGCCATATTTCTTTACAAGATTATCAGTTCTTAAAATCCCTTTTTCGGGAACAACTGCGATTTCTTCTTCTGCACCGGAAGAAGACATGACTTCAGTCTCGACAACAACCTCACGCATATCCGGCTGATACCCTTCGAGCTCCAATTCCTCTTCGGGTGTCAGCTTATTCTTTTGAGGCTCATTCTTCTTTACAAACCTCGATTTGTCAAACAGAGTCTTAAATTTCATTTCTCGGCTTGAGCAGTGAACGAATATAGTCTGTAAGCAGTTTGATAGCTACTCTGTTGTGCCCTCCCTGAGGAATCAGCAGATCAGCATATCTCTTTGAGGGTTCGATATAAAGCTCATGCATCGGCTTCAGTGTTTCCACATATCGGTCTATAACCATCTGCGGTGTGCGTCCGCGCTCGATGCAGTCGCGATGAATAACACGGATTAGACGTTCATCTGCATCTGCATCCACAAATACTTTAACGTCCATCATGTCGCGCAATTCCTTATCTGTCAGCACGAGAATGCCTTCCACTACCACAACGTCGCGAGGCTCTACGGTGATCGTTTCTCTTTGGCGAGAACAAGTCAGGAAGTCGTAAGTAGGCATTTCGATGTTTTTCCCCTCTTTAAGCTCCTTAAGATGCTTAACCAAAAGAGACCACTCGATAGATGCCGGCTCATCATAATTCATTTTCAAACGCTCTTCCAAAGGTATATGAGCGTTGTCTTTATAATAGCAGTCCTGAGGAATCACAGCCACTTCCCCTTTGGGGAGACTCTCTATAATCTTCCTTACGACTGTGGTTTTTCCTGAGCCGGTTCCTCCGGCGATACCAATGACAATCATATCCGATATTATTTTTAGCAAAATTACTAAAATCAAATCATACCTCCAAAAATTTTTTGTAACTTTGCGGAGACTCAAAATGACTTCAGCATCGCGCGCACCCCGGGGGCGCGGGGGGGGGGGCGGGGGGGGGGGGGGGGGGGGGGGGGGGGGGGGGGGGG
>JAIEAO010000089.1 GCA_029071345.1 Muribaculaceae bacterium
CATCTAACGAAAGATATTTATCGTTATTAGTAAATTGCTTACAAAGATTATTGAAACGTATTTTAATATCTGTCTCGTTTACATCATTTTGATCACAAACCATTATGCGAGAAACTTTTCCATTTTCAGTTGAAATGTAAACGTGAACATCAACACCATTAAAACGACCTGCTAAAACATCTGTACCTTTGACATTGGTTAATTTAGTAAATCCTTTAGATTTAAGTTGTCTAACCATTTCAGATGAGGTACCATCTACAGGAATACCCATGAATTTTGTTACATCTTTTTGAGCAAAACATGTCACCGCACAGAATACGATTGATACAATTGCCAAGATTCTTCTCATAATACAATATCCTTCAGCACCCCCAGTTCCAATGAGTGCTATTAAACAACGAAGGCGTGGAACTGTAATGCCACGTCTTAAAGTGAAGGTGCTAGGAAAACCTTTGAGAACAGATGTGGGAAAACAGTCCCACGCTATGCGCGTGGAAACCGTCAGCCATCTCTTGTTCTCGTGATATAAGTTTCCTAGGCTTTTCACTTACAAGATGAAGACATAACGCTTCTAAATAATTCAAATATTTTAAAATTGCCCTAAGACAATACGATTACAAAATTAATTAAAATAATCAATATCACGACATTCTCGTAATAAAATCTTTAACACTAATAAGCAAAAAGATTTATAGGTGTCATGGCATACCGAAAAATTGGAGCCGCAGTTGCTTGCAACTGCGGCTAACCTTGCAATTTGACGACAGTTGGCGAGCAACTGTCGCTCCGACGATGCGGACGCGATGTATCGCGTCCCTACTGGGAGTGAATCCCTTTCCCGCAAAGCCGCATGCGGCGATTTTTCGCAGCCACGGAGTGTTTGCGCTACTATTTGCTGTTGCGAGCAACTGCGCCAAGTTCCGGTTAGAAGAGGAGGGCGAGGCGGAAGGTGAGGAAGGAAAGGAGCCAGGCGAGCGAGGTGTTGTAGATTACGGAGAAGATTGCATATCTCCAGTGACCTGTTTCGTGTTTGATGGCCGATAGCGTTGCTATGCAGGGGAAGTAGAGCAACACGAAAACCATGAAGGCCAGCGCTGAGGCTTGGGTGAACGGCACTTCACCGGTTATTTTCGAGGGGGTCTTGAGGCGTTCCGAAAGCAAATCGGCATCATCGTCGCCAACATACAGCACGCCCAAAGTTGAAACTACAACCTCTTTTGCCGCAGATCCGGCTATGAGTGATACACATGATTTCCAGCCAAGCTGCATCGGGCGAACCACAGGCTCTACAAATCTACCTATACTACCAAGTATGGAGTTTGATTGCTGATATTCGGCAAGCACAATTTCATGAAGCACCGTTTCATCGGGAAGTGTATGACCATTGTCCACCATTTCTGCCACACTATTTTCATAATAGGCCGCCGGAACATCTTCAACAGAATAGTGTGGAAAATACGAGAGGGCCCAGATGATGATTGACGCTACCAATATCAAACCACCCATCTTTTTCAGATATTGAGCCGCTTTCGACCACATATTCGCTAATGTAGCCTTCATCGTCGGGATACGGTAGGGGGGAAGCTCCATAACAAACGGTGTCTCATCCTCTTTCATCCAGAATTTGCGGATCATCTTGGCAGTAAACACAGCTACCACTATCCCCAATACATATAGCCCGGTAAACACCCATGCACCGTATTGAGGGAAGAATGCCCCGACCAAAAGAACATAAATAGGTATGCGTGCCGAACAACTTATAAAGGGATTGATAAGTATTGTTATCAGTCTGCTCGATTTGCTTTCTATGATACGGGTAGACATAATTGCGGGCACGTTACATCCGAATCCCATCACAAGCGGTATAAAGGATTTGCCGTGCAGCCCCATACGGTGCATGAGTTTATCCATTATGAATGCCACGCGCGCCATATAGCCCGAATCCTCCATAAATGAGATGAACGCGTAGAGAATCAGGATATTGGGAAGGAAGACAATCACTCCGCCAACGCCTCCGATTATGCCATCAAGCAACAAATCCTTGAACGGTCCGGGTGCCATCATCTTGCCGACGAGCCCCGAAATCCAGCTGACCAAACTCTCAATCCATTCCATAGGGTATGAACCGACCTTGAACGTGGCCCAGAACATTACCCACATCACAATGAAGAAGATGGGAAAACCGAAGAGTTTGTTGGTTACGAAAGCATCGATAATCTTGGTAGATTTCTCCTCTTTTGCCAAAGAGCCCTCCATATTTTCCTGAAGTGCTCCCTGAATAAATCCATATTTTTCTGATGCAATTGCGGAGTTAACGTCTTCGTTAAGTTTGGAATGTATCCTTTCTGATTCTTCATTACGGATCTTATCCCACTCTTTATAATTTACATTATTTTTAAGGATATCGTTAATCTCCGGATCTTTCTCAAGAAATTTGATTGCCAGAAAGCGAGGGGAGAACTGATGAGCCACAGAATGGTCTTTCTTGAATTCATCTTTAAGTCTGCTGACCGATGTCTCGATCTCCGGACTCATCTTGACATGAATATGGCGCGTGTCGGGATTACGCATCTCATATACATCTATGATGGTATCGAGAAGATTGTTGACACCATAGCCTGATGATGCGATGGTAGGAACTACAGGCACACCCAACATCTTACCCAGATTCTGATAGTCGAGTTTCACTCCGCTACGTTCGAGCTCATCGTACATATTCAGGTCGATGACCATCGAGCGGTTCATGTCAATAAGCTCCGTAGTAAGGAAAAGATTCCTCTCCAGATTTGATCCGACTATAACATTTACGATTACGTCAGGCGTCTCCTCACGGAGATAGCGCATCACATACAATTCCTCCGGCGAGTAAGCCGACAGGGAATAGGTGCCGGGAAGGTCCACAATATTAAAACGGTAACCTTTATATCTGAATTTTCCGGCTTTAGCACCCACCGTAACACCCGCATAGTTTCCAACACGCTCGTGCGAGCCCGACAGGCGATTGAAAAGCGATGTCTTACCGCAGTTTGGATTTCCAATCAAGGCGACGTTGATAATCTTATCATTGCGAAGGATTCTTCCGTCAGATTCGTCGTGCTCCTCCGTATGTGCATCAGCCACTTCATGAGCGTTTTTCCAATTTTCAAGAAGTATAACATCTATCAACTCGGCCTCAGCCCTGCGCAATGATACTTCATAATCCATAAGGGCATATTTGACAGGGTCGTGAAGGGGAGCGTCCAGAATTACACGCACCTCTCGCCCTTTTACAAATCCCATCTCCATGACACGCTTACGAAACGCACCATGACCCAATATTTTTGTAACTACTCCGGTCTCACCCGGCTTCAGTTCTGATAATCTCATTACTTTTCCTTTTCGCCTTAATTAGTAAATACAAAATTACTGCTGATTTTTGAAAGATACAATACTTTATAA
>JAIEAO010000009.1 GCA_029071345.1 Muribaculaceae bacterium
CCTTATACTTTATACTTTATACTTTATACTTTATACTTTATACTTCATACTTCATACTTCATACTTCATACTTCATACTTCATACTTCATACTTTAAGGAAAGCCCTGCTTTCCTTATTATATAACAAGAAAGGCAGGGCTTTTGATTATGTTTAGTTAAGAGTTAGGAATTAGGAGTTAAATGCTTCGCATTAAGTATTAAGTATAAAGTATTAAGTTATTTCGGAAAACTGAAAACTTCTTACTGAAAACTATTATATCCTAATGCCTAAAACCAAATGCCTGTATTATTTGGCTACTTTTTCCAACCATGATACCATACAGAACATCACGGCCATCGAGATGAAACAAACTCCGGCAAATACGCTCCATGTCGCGGTTAATGAAATTGATTCGTACATTACGGCTCCAAGGAAAAGACACGCATTGCCAACAGCCGTAGCACCGAGCCAGCATCCCTGCATCAACCCTTGCAGATGCGCGGGGGCAACTTTCGACACAAACGACAGACCTAACGGCGAAATGAACAATTCCGCGATCGTCAGAATAAAATATACGCTGAACAAAATCCAGGGGGTCACACGAGCAGACTCCGCAAGGGGAGCAGCTGAGATCTCACTATATGACGGAAGACTGATTGATGCGATAGCCATCACGACATACGCAAGAGCTGCGATACCCATACCGATTCCAATCTTCTTGGGCGTAGAAGGCTCCTTACCTTTCTTCGCCAATGCGCCGAAGAGCCACATTACCACCGGAGTCAGGAACACAACCACAAAGGGATTTACCGATTGGAAAATCTCAGCGCCCAATTCCAACGATCCGATCTTAAGAAGCGTATAATCCTTGGCAAACATTGTGAGCGTAAGACCATTCTGATGGAATGAGAACCAGAAGAAGATGACAACACCGAACACTGCGAAGAGAGCCAGAATACGCTGCTTGATTTCCTTTGCACTCTGCTTGATCTCCTCTTTGTTTGCAGCCGAACCATTATCGGCTGATTTCTGACCGGGAGTAGGAAGTGATTTCTTAGCCCAAAGGAAGATTACGAGTGATATTACCATAGCCAGAATAGCCACAGAGAAAGCGTAGTGGAAACCGGTGTTGAACGCCGTCAGATAGTTGCCAGCAAAATCCCTGAGAGTCTCAAGGTTTACCTCAGTCTGCGAAACCTGATTTGCATAATTGAGGAAAAGCTCCGTGTCGATGTCTTTACCGGCAAGATATTTATTGCACAATCCGGGGAGATCGGCATTGTAGGCAAAACCCTGCATTTTCACAAAAGTATTTCTCACCCACACCGCAATAAGAGGAGCGATACATCCACCAATGTTAATGAACATATAAAAGATCTGGAAACCGGAATCTCTTTGGGCACTGTATTTCGGATTATCATAGAGCTGTCCAACTACAGCCTGAAGATTTCCTTTAAAAAGGCCATTACCGAACGCAATCACCAGCAAAGCTCCGAGAGCGATATATTTTGTCGTGATAAGAGCCGGAATTGCCAAAAAAGCATAGCCAAGCGCCATTACTATAAGACCGGCAATAATGGTGCCTTTATAATTCTTGGTTTTGTCGGCTATTACACCCCCGACCAGCGCGAGTATATATATCGCACAGTAGAAAGTAGAATACAGCGCACCCGCTTCTTTGCCATCAAGATCAAATTTCGACATTAAGAATAATGTGAGAATCGCCATCATGACATAAAATCCGAAACGCTCGCCCATGTTTGAGAGTGCGGCCGGAATCAATCCTTTAGGTTGGTTCTTGAACATCTGATTAAAGTTTTTATTGTTAGTTATTCTATTAGTTCAGAGTGGAACTCAGTAGGGACGCGATACATCGCGTCCGCGATGAGAAAATATTTAGGGAAATTTATAAATCTTATAAAGTTAGCAATTAAACATTACTCATTGCACATTACCCATTATCTTGAAGGCTTTGGCGTAATTATGTATCTGCTTCACCATCGCCACCAGACCGTTTGATCTTGTGGGCGACAGGTGCTCTTTCAGCCCGATCTTCTCGATGAAATAAAGATCGGCACCAAGAATCTCATCCGGGGTGCGGTCGTTGAGCACGCGCATCAGCAAAGCCACGATCCCTTTCACAATCAAAGCATCGGAATCAGCCTCGAACTTGATTTTGCCATCCCCTTCACGTTCGGCTGCAATCCACACACGGCTCTGACAACCTTCGATCAGGTTTTCCGGCTTCTTGTCTGCATCGGGAAACTCCGGCAGCGTTTCGCCAAGATCAATAATATAAGCATAGCGGTCCATCCAGTCGGTCAGGCCCTCGAATTCCTCAATAATCTCGTCTTGTGTCTCGTTGATCGTCATTGTATATTCGGGTTTTCAGATTTCAGTTTTCGGTTTTCAGTAGGGACGCGATACATCGCGTCCGCCTTGACAAGCCAAGTTAATATTGCACTTACCGCAAATTTAGTAAAAATTAGCGAGTAAGCAAAGAGAGAACGTCGGCCAAAGGCCGGTGCCCGGTGCCGAAAGGCACTCTGACTTACCGCAAAGTTAATGAAAAAAACCTAAAAATCCGAAGAAAAAAGGAGGTGAATTTGCATTATCCGATTTTATTCATTAAATTTGCACAGCAAAATACGTGACGGGCATACCGTCAGCCAGAGGGTCTTTTTTTTCCGGATCACTTTACATTAAGCGATGCCGAATCGAGAAAAAGGATTCTTATTTTTTTAATCCCTTAGACTGCCGATACCCGGCGGTCCAAGAGCCGGAGCAAAACACTCCGCTCTTTTCTTTTTAAATTAATAAACAATAACTTATATTACAACATTATGGCTACATATTTAACACAAGAGGGCTACAATGCCAAGATGGCCGAGCTTTCAGAACTGGAAGCCCAGCGTCCGGCAATCAAGCAGGCTATTGCCGAGGCCCGAGACAAAGGAGACCTCTCGGAAAACGCCGAATACGATGCTGCCAAAGAGGCTCAGGGAATGCTTGAAATGAAGATATCCAAACTCAAGGAACTCATAGCCGGCGCACGCATCATCGACGACAGCAAGCTCAACACCGATGAGGTGCAGCTCCTCAACAAAGTCACCATAAAAAATGCAAAAGGGATGACCGTATGCTACACCATCGTGCCTGAAAGCGAAGCCAACCTCCGCGAAGGTAAGATCGCGTCTAACACCCCCGTGGCTAAGGCTCTCATGGGTCATAAGGTAGGCGACCACGTGCAGGTGAACGCTCCCGCCGGTCTACTCGATTTCGAAATCATCAAGATAGAGATCTGATCATGACAATCTTCTCAAAAATCATCGCCGGGGAAATCCCCTCATATAAGGTAGCGGAGAATGATGAATTCTACGCTTTCCTCGACATCAATCCCGTCAACTGGGGTCACACCCTCGTCGTGCCTAAGAAAGAGACCGATTACATCTTCGACATTGACGACGAAGAACTCGGCCGCATGATGGTGTTCGCTAAGAAAGTGGCTAAAGGTATCAAGAAAGCCCTCCCCTGCCGCAAAGTAGGCGTAACGGTGCTCGGCCTTGAAGTGCCCCACGCACATATCCACCTCGTTCCCCTGCAGAAAGAGGGAGACATGGATTTCAAAAACAAGATCTCCGATCCCGACCCTGCGCGCATGAAAGAGATCTGCGACTCCATCGCCGCCAACATCGACTGATCATACACTTAATCATAATTGCATAAAATAAGGTCACCCGAATTCATCAGGTGACCTTATTTTTTTGTATATCCGAATTTATTTCAATGACCATTCGACGCCTTGCTTGGTGTCCTTGACGTTGAAGCCGAGAGCGGCAAGCTGGTCGCGGATGAGATCGGAAGTCGCCCAGTCTTTCTGCTCTTTTGCATTCTTGCGAATATCCATCAGCAGATCAACAGCGCCTTCAAACGGTTTCATATTCGAAGCTCCCTCTTCGCTACCAACCTTCATACCGAGCAAATCGATGAGGAATGTATCGAAGAGTTTGCGAAGTTTTTCGATATCTCCGGCACTCAGTTTCACATTGCCATCGAAAGCCGAATTGATAATCTTACCCGCTTCGAAGAGCACCGCAATCACCATCGGTGTGTTCAGGTCGTCATCCATCGCCTCGTATGCCTGAGTCATGAAGTCGGGCAATTCAACGGTAGATTTTTCCGCCGGTGTCAGGTTCTGCAGACGACGGTAAATATCGAGCATCTTCTGCAGTGCCTTTTCGGCAGCCTGCAGAGCCTCGTTGGAGAAGTCGACCGTGCTGCGATACTGCGCCTGAAGGATGAAGAAACGGATAACCATAGGTGAATAAGCCTGCGTAAGCAGCGGATGATCGCCGTTGAAGAACTGTTCGAGGGTGATGAAGTTATTATATGATTTACCCATCTTCTTACCCTCGATGGTGATCATGTTGTTATGAATCCAGTAGTTCACCGCCGGATGACCCTGCGCCGCCACACTCTGAGCGATCTCGCACTCATGGTGTGGGAACATCAGGTCAAGACCACCTCCGTGTATGTCGAAAGTCTCACCGAGATATTTCTCACCCATTGTGGAGCACTCGAGATGCCAGCCGGGGAAACCTTCGCTCCAGGGTGACGGCCAATGCATGATATGCTCCGGTGATGCCTTTTTCCAGAGGGCGAAATCCAGAGGATTGCGTTTCTCCTCCTGACCGTCGAGCGCGCGGGTGGTGTTGAGCATATCCTCGATGTTGCGACCCGACAGAATGCCGTATTTATGGTCGCGGTTATATTTCTCGACATCGAAATATACCGACCCTTCGCTTTCGTAGGCATAGCCGGCATCAAGAATCTTCTTGATATACTCGATCTGCTCGATGATGTGACCAGAAGCGTGCGGCTCGATGCTCGGGGGAAGCACGTTGAGGGCCTCCATGTCGTGATGGTAGCGGTTCAGGTAGAGCTGAACAACCTCCATCGGTTCGAGCTGTTCGAGACGCGCTTTCTTGGCGATCTTATCCTCTCCCGAATCAGCATCATGCTCAAGGTGACCCACGTCGGTGATGTTACGGACATAGCGCACCTTGTAGCCGAGATGCTTGAGATAGCGGAAGAGGATGTCGAAAGTGATGGCCGGACGCGCATGACCAAGATGAGCGTCGCCATATACTGTAGGACCGCAAACATACATCCCTACATGACCCTCATGCAGGGGCTTGAAGAGTTGCTTGGTCCGCTTCAACGAATTATACAGTAATAGATTGCGATCCATGTCGATTAGTTGTTGGCGATTCCGGGTTTTACGTTGCGGGGTACGATCTCGCCGAACTGTGCCTCATATTTCTTCACGTTGTCGGTGAGGGCGAAGAGAAGCTGTTTGGCATTCTCGGGAGTCATCATCACGCGGCTAACAACGGGTGCCTGGGGCATACCGGGAGCTGCGAAGATAAAGTCGATCATGAACTCGTTAGGACCGTGACCGATCATTGCGAGGTTTGAATACTTACCGTCTGCCACTTCGGGACGGAGCTGGATTTGAAGCTGGTTTTCCTTATTTTCCATTGTTCTTAAAATTTATTCTGTTAATAGATATTGTTATACAAAGTTAGCAATTATTTTCCGAATTAGGAAATTCGGAGTTTTCGTCGGTTGATTCCTGCTCGAAGGAGGTGCCGAAGACCTCATCCATAGCATCCTTCAGCATTAACAAATCTACCGGCGGTTCGGGGGCGGTGGATTCTTCGGAGACTATGCGTCCGTCTTCCATCGTGATGACGCGATCAGCGATGGTGGTCATGTAAGGGTCATGGGTGACAATCACGAATGTGCGTCCGAGTTTCTTTCGCAAATCGGCTATGATAGCGCAGATCTCGTCGCGGTTGCGCGAATCGAGGCTACCGGTAGGCTCATCGGCGAAAATCACCTCCGGATCGTTGACAAGCGCACGGGCGATCGCGGTGCGCTGCCGCTCGCCGCCCGACATCTGGGCCGGTTTATGCGTCATGCGATCCGACAATCCTAACATATCAAGCAACTCCGCCGCTTTTTCCATTGCCTTGCGTTTTGACATCCCGCCGATCATGGCAGGAAGCGCCACATTCTCTTGAGCCGTGAACTCCGGCAAAAGCTGATGGAATTGAAAAATAAACCCTATATTGCTATTGCGGAATGCCGAGAGCTTCTTATCGTTCAGGCCAAGAATCTCCTTACCGTTGTAAGTCACTGTGCCGAAATCCGGTTTATCGAGCGTGCCGGCAATCTGAAGCAACGTGGTTTTACCGGCTCCACTGGGTCCGACTATGGTCACGATCTCATTGTTGCCGATAGTGAGGCTTACATCTGAAAGCACCTCCAGCGATCCGTAGAATTTGGATATTTTCTCTAATTCAATCATCTTTTTGTTCAAGTGAGAAGTGAGAGGTGAGAAGTGAGAAATGAGAAGTGAGAAGAATAGCTGTCCATAACTCCCAACTCCTAATTAATTAATCAGGCGCATTACGACATGATTCGCGAGGTAAAGCCCGAAGATCGCCGGGATAGTGATAATCGTGCCGAAGGAACTGCGTTTGTTCTTCTCTTCCAGCTCTATCACGGCGTTGCGGTGAGGAGGTTCGGTACTTGCCACGACCTTAAGGCTGCGTCGTAATCCCATCTTCTTCATGCGCTGCCGTACGGCCCTTGCCAAGCCATCCTCCCGTGTCTCGGAGATATCAAAATATCCGATTTTCGTAGGGTCGGTGCGGCCTCCCGCACCCATCGAGGAGATGATGGGAATATGATTTTGCAGACAGTGGGCAATCACGGCCATCTTTGGGGCTACAGTGTCGATCGCATCGATTACGAAATCAATCTTAGTGCCGATCAGTTCTGCTACATTATCAGGAGTCACGAATTCCTTCACAGCCTTGACATCGATCGTCGGATTGATGTCGCGGCATCGCGCGGCGAAGATTTCGACTTTGCTTTGCCCTATGGTGGAGTGAAGGGCCACAAGCTGACGGTTGATATTGCTCGGGGCCACATCGTCGGCATCAACAATCAGCAGATTGCCGACACCGCAACGCGCCAATGCCTCCACCGCATAACCGCCCACACCACCTGTGCCGATTACGGCTACAGAGGCGTTGGCCAACCGTTCGCAGGCTTCATCGCCTAAGAGCGTTCGGCTGCGGGAATCCCACGCTTCCGCCCGCGACTCTGTTATCTCTATGCCGTTATCTGCGCAGTTCATACATTATACTTCATACTTCATACTTTGCATAATGCATCGCATTATGCAGGAAGCCAGCTACCTTTGAAGCCGGTCTCTTCGATGGTCTTCACTACCTCGGCTGCTTTCTCAGCATCATCAGGAATGCCGTGACATTCCAGCACCTTGTCAACATTTTCAAGGTCCATTGACCATTCCATATTAGGGAATTTCTGCTGAACCGCGTTCATGATAGCGGTCTTGCAGCCTCCGCATTTAGCATTTGTCTTGAATTTCATATATCTTAGTTTTCAGTTTTCGGTTTTCAGTTTTCTGAGGCGGGCGCGGCATGCCGCGACCCTACAAATTTTATTTCTTTCTTAGGCGCAATGAATTGCCGACCACGCAGAGCGAGGAGAGGGCCATCGCGGCCGAAGCGAACATCGGGGTGAGCAGGAAGCCTGCCGAATATAAAACGCCGGCGGCGAGCGGAATTCCTATCACATTATATATAAACGCCCAAAACAGGTTTTCGTGTATAATGCGCAGTGTAGATTTCGAAAGTCTGACCGCTTTGGGCAGTGAACTCAATTTTCCGCCGACGATCGTGAGCTTGGCAACCTCAATGGCAATATCCGATCCGCTACCCATCGCTATCGAAACATCTGCAGTAGCCAATGCCGCTGAATCGTTGATGCCGTCGCCGGCCATCGCCACTTTCTTACCCTCTTTCTGCAACTCTTCCACACGCCTCTGCTTATCGAGCGGCAGCATGCCGGCTGTCACAGCTTTGATACCGGCCAAATTCGCTATGTAGTCTGCGGTCGCCTTTCTATCACCGGTAAGCAACTCAACTTCAATTCCCATTTTCTGAAGATCTCTGATCGCTTCAACGGCATCCCGACGTAACACATCTTCAACTCTGAATGCCATGATCGGAATGGAATCACGCTCAACAACGACTATTCCTGCCCCTGCGGCCAATGCGTTTCTTACAGCGTCAGCAATCGTCCCATCTATTGTCAGTAAACTTTCAGAAGGTGCTCCAATGCTGTATTTATGACCGGCCGCCTCGCAGTGTATACCTACGCCGGGAACATATTCATAAGCCGAAAGCTCCGCGGGTCGGCAGCCGCGTCCGGAAAGGAAATCACTGATACCTTTTGCAAGTGGATGGATACTACGCTGTTCCGCAGCAGCCACCACCTCCTCGGCTTTAGAAATATCGGCGCCATCAAATGTATATCCTGTAACTTTAGGACACCCTTGAGTGAGCGTACCGGTTTTATCGATAAGAAGAGTATCGACCTTGGCAAGCAACTCAAGAGCCTCTGCGTCTTTAATGAGTATTCCTTTACCGGCTCCGTTGCCGATCGCGACCATTATAGCCATCGGGGTGGCGAGTCCGAGCGCACATGGGCAAGCAATTACGAGCACAGACACAGCACAAACCAGTGCTACGGGAAGATACTGAGTGCCTAACGACAGCCATACTATAAAAGTAATCAGGGAAAGGACGATGACTGTCGGCACGAACACCCCCGCCACTTTGTCCACAATCCGCTGCACAGGTGCTTTAGAGCCTTGCGCCTCCTTGACGGCTGCAATGATGCGCGAGAGCTCCGTATCAGATCCTACTTTATCGGCTATTATATCAATACGGCCATCAAGGGCAATCGTGCCCGCTGCAACCGTATCACTCGGGCGTTTCTCCACTCCAATGGGTTCTCCCGTAAGCATACTTTCGTCGATTACAGCCTCTCCTTTAGAAACGATTCCGTCAACCGGAATCCTCTCTCCCTGTCTGACACGGATCACGTCACCCTTACTCAACGATGACACCTCTACCGTCCTGACCGAACCATCTTCATTCACTAAATTTGCTGTCGACGGCTGCAAGCCGATCAGGGCCCGCAACGCCAGACCGGTGGAGTGACGGCTACGGAGTTCCATAAGTTTACCTGTCAGTACGAAAGTTATTATCATCGCTGCCCCTTCATAATAAAGGTCGGCGCTGATATCGTGAGAAGTCAGGGTCTCAGGAAATATTGTATTGAAAAGCGAGAAAAGAAAGCTCACTATCGTAGAGATGGCCACCAGTGAATCCATGTTGGGAGCTTTTGCACCCAACGCCTTGAAGCCACGGCGATAGAAGCCGGAGCCACACCATAGCATCACAACAAGAGTCACCACCATATATATCCAAGCCTCGCCCGGAAAATGGATATGGCTCATGCAGAGCACCGACATCGGCACGGTCAGCAGCCACGCCACGAGCGTCTTCCCCTTCATCGAGCGGTATTCCTCCTCTTCGCGCTTTGCCGACTCCTCCACGGCGTCGGCCTCTGATCCGGCTACAATCATATCATAACCGGCGTTTCTGACCGCTTCGGCTATCTTGTCAGGATCTGTTACCGAAGGGTTCCAGTCAATCGCAACCGAGGAGGCGGCGAAATTCACCGATGCCGAATCCACACCCTGGCAACCGCTGACTGTCTTTTCGACGGTTCCGGCGCAGACTGCGCACATCATTCCCGTAACCGGGAAAACGCCATGCTCTATTTTCTTTGACATTTTTGACATTATAGAAATTTTATCCTCCATTGCGAGGGGTAAAGATTGTTGGCTCGGTTGCCGATATTCTTCACCAGACCCAACGGAAATCCTTTATATTTGATTACCACAAATCCCTTGCCAACCTCGCTGTCAAGACGCAACGCCTCATGGCGCAGATAGGAAAGTGCAGTAGCTTCGTCAACCTCAACAGAAGGCAATGAGTCGGGATTGTAGTCAGTGGCTAATACTGATTCGCCGGCCGGGATTTCATCACGCCCTTTGGTTACGGTCTGCGGAATCCCTTCGGCAATTATCCTTGTATGCTTCTTGAGTGTCTTGACAAAAGCGGTCTCAGACAGACCGGCGGCGCGGGGATAATCCCCCTCCTTGCGCAATACGGCCGCAAACAATCCCTCTCCCTTAGTCTTGTGAGGCATAAACCGCAAGCAAGGATAGGGCGTATCAATACCTTTCGCTATTCCCCACTCTTCGGGGAAATCCATATCAACGGCACAAAGACCCTTTTCTTCCACGAGCCAGCGCAGATTCTCCTCGTTCTCCTCACGGTTGAAAGTGCAGGTGGAATAAATCAGGAAACCTCCGGGTTTGAGTGCTTCGATAGCATCCGAAAGTATCTCGCGCTGCAAGTCTGCGCATTGCCGCTGCAGACCGGTGTTCCACTGCGTCACAGCCACCTCCTCCTTGCGCATCATTCCCTCGCCGGAGCAGGGTGCATCAACAGCCACAATGTCAAACTCCTCTTCCAGTTTCGTGAAAGCGGACGTAGGGGAATTGGTTACGAAGATATTGGGATAACCCCACTTTATAAGATTCTCACGCAGTACATTAGCTCTCGAACCTATAAATTCGTTTGCGACAATGGTCGAGCCCTCCGGGAGCGCATTAATCAGTGATGTGGTCTTACCGCCCGGTGCTGCACAAAGATCAAGGACACGCAGAGGCGCCCCCGTATCGAATGCCGAAGGAATCACCTTTTCGGCGATAGTCTCATATATCATCGACGAAGCGTCCTGCACATAGAACACTCCGGCATGCAGCAGCGGATTTAGGGTAAACTTCGGCCGCTCCGGCAGATAATAACCGCTGCGACACCATATTACGGGCGACAAGTCGGTATAGCCGGTGATTTCCGGCTCAACACATTTACGGCGGTTGAGCTTGATAGAGACAGCCGGTGCCTCCTCCATTGCAGAGAAAAAGGCATCTGCCTCCTCTCCCAGCAACTCCTCCATCTGATTCTTGAACTCCTCGGGTAATTTCATACTTTGCTTGGTTTTAATAGGGCCTCCCCATTCAAAAAGGTATCTAAATTAATAAATCTCCCTCTAAAATTGCAATAAATTTGTGAATTTTGAGTAATTTTGCGGTGAGTCAAAGTGCCTACGGCAACGAACACCGCCCTTTGGGCGACGTTTTCTCTTTGCTCACTCGCTAATATAGCAAATTTTTGCTATATTTGCATATCATTATGGCTTCACTTTATCTTATACCGGTAAATATCAGTGACGCCCCGTTGGAGAATGTGATTCCGACGGGGAACCATGAGGTGGTGCGCAGTATCAAGCATTTTATTGTGGAGAATACGCGCACGGCCCGGCGTTTTCTGAAGCGATGCGACAAGTCTATCGATATCGACAGCCTGACTTTTCATGAGCTTAACCGTCACACCGATCTCGCGGAGGTGAGCACATGGCTCCATCCCCTGCGCAAGGGGGAGGATATAGGCGTGATGAGTGAGGCGGGATGCCCGGCAGTGGCCGATCCGGGTGCGTTGCCGGTGGAAATCGCACAACGGGAAGGTTTCCGCGTAGTGCCGTTGGTGGGTCCGTCGAGCATACTGATGTCTCTGATGGCTTCAGGCTTCAACGGTCAGGGATTTGCTTTCAACGGTTATCTCCCGATTGATGATAAGGAGAAACTTCGTGCGCTCCGCGACCTTGAAGCTGAATCGCAATCAAAAAACCGCACCGAAATCTTTATCGAGACTCCGTATCGCAATAATAAGATGGTGGCTTTCCTGAGCGAGAACCTTCGCCCGGACACATTGCTCTGCGTGGCGTGCGATATCACAGACCCCGAAAAAGAGTCTATCGTTACGCTCCCGGCAGCTAAATGGAAAAACCATCGGGAAAACTATGACAAGCGTCCGGCGATTTTCCTGATCTACCGGGGCAACCAGACAGAACAGAGGAAAGGAGGTAAACGGAATGTGCGCTAAAAAGATACGTTTCGACAACCACCCTCAGCTCCCTTTCGAGGAATGGGAGTGGGATATGCCCGGTTACGACTCAACGGGAGAAAGACGAAATCAGCCCCAACGGGAATATTCGGATCTGGAGTTGACTGCGGAAGATAATGTGGCGGAAGAACGCGACAGCCGAAACATATATTACATCTCGATGGGATCGGGGTCAAGCGGAAACTGCTGCTATATCGGCACAAAGCGTGGCGGAGTGCTGATAGATGCCGGAGTAAAGACCGAGGAGATCGTGAAGATGTTATCTTCGAATGGCATTCATATCGGGGCTGTCAAGGCTCTGCTACTCACGCACGACCACTCCGACCATGTGCGCTATGCCTATAATGTGCTTCGCAATTACAAGCACATCCGCCTCTTCTGCACTAACCGCGTGCTCAACGGCATCCTGCGCCGTCACAGCATTTCCAAGCGTATCAAGGAATATCATCATCCTATATTCAAGGAAATTCCATTCAGGATCTGCGATTTTGAAATTACGGCTTTTGAGGTGCCCCACGATGGCACTGACAACATGGGGTTCTCGTTAGAGTTCGACGACCGCAGGTTTGTACTGGCCACAGACCTCGGGGCTGTGACCGACAGGGCCCGATATTACATGAGCCGCGCCAATTATCTTGTGATAGAAGCCAACTACGATCTGCAGATGCTCAAGTTCGGTCGTTATCCCGAATATCTGAAAGCACGCATCCAGACAGAAAACGGCCACATGGATAACGAGGCCACCGGTGAATTCCTCAAGCAGATAATCAATCCCAATCTGCAATACATCTTCCTCTGCCATCTTTCGCAGGATAACAACACGCCGGCAAAGGCTCTCCACGCAGTGCGCACCGCTCTGGAAAGCGTCGGAAAAGTCGTGGGTAATGCCGAGGAAACGATATCCGACAGAAAAGCGGATGTTCAGCTCATGGCATTGCCGAGATTCGACGCCACACGCAGATTCGTGTTCCGCCCCCTAATCTAAGCAATTAATGATTAATAATTATATCAGAGCATTTGAATTTAATCGGTTTCGATACGTTTTTGAGTGCCCGATGTAATAATTTAGTAATCAACCGGTTTCAGGGATCCGGCGGAAGTTTCGTAGCGATAATACTCATCAGCGGACCTTCAAGCCCATTGGCTGCCACTGCCGAGCGGGTTTCGATACGGAGGTAGCCTCCATCGAGGTCATAGACTACGAGCGATGTGTCGTCGTCATCATCAAACTCCGTAGTCTCCACAATGTTTGTGTCGGAAAGATTGAGACTTCCTGCGATATAGGTTTCGAGATAGTCAGGAAGCAGATCGCCGAGATAGATATTGCGGATTACGGCGCTTGTAGGCGAAATCACATCTACAATCCAAGCTCCGGGCGTGCCTTGAATGTCGGTATAGAGGGGTCGCCCCTCTCCGTCGGTAAGCACTCCCTCGAAATTATAATCAAGCGTATCGAGAGGTTCCCCCACCCGAATTGCATCAGTGATGCTTCGCAATGTCATGGCGATGTCATTGTCGGCATGGTAATCTTCCACACTCTTGAGCATCGTATCGGACGGTTCGTCACTTTTATGAGAACCGCCGCAGGATGTAAATATCAATAAAAAGCAAATGATTCCGGCAGTTTCTGACCGGAGTATTAAGCTGATAAGATTTCTCATTACTTTCGAACAACAAAAGCATTACCCTTGAATAACAAAAGCGGCTGCAAATATAGCAAAAATTGATGGAATAGCCAATTTTTGCTATATTCGCGTGTCGGCAAAGAGCGGACGTCGGCCAAAGGCCGGTGCGTGGTGCCGAAGACACTTTGACCGACCGCAAATATAACGGAAAAACCTAAAGAACAAGACTTCCTATCCCTAAAACACTGAACATCATAAAATTAAAAAAGATTAATTGTCTCGCGACAACTAATCCTCTAACCTTAAATCTAATACCATGAAAAACACGGTGCAAAGATAATACAAAATATTCTTACAAAAAAGTATTTAAAAAGAATTTTTCATACCTTTGTGATATTTTAACAAATCAGCTGAAAAGTTCAGACAGAATATCAGGAGACTTGAGCGAAGACAGACCGGGGAAATGAATGGCATAATAACGGAGTATGCGGTCAAGGAGCAAACGCCTTTCCGACCCCCGGAATCTGAACGCCGCGAGATTAAAAATCGAGATTCTGGAAAGTTTCATCAGCACCGCCGTTTCCGCCGAAGTGAGTATATCGCGGTGCATCGCGCTGCCGGCGATGAGGTTTCCGGCACGCATATCAAACCTGTCACCCGGTTCATAGCCTGAGAGATCGGGGGTTATGCCGGAGATATCAAGAAAGCGGATAAGAAACCAGATATGGAAATTAGCCACACCGTCGGCGAGATTATCGAGCGCTCGAATGGAGGCTATGATGAAATCCCAGGCCGTCGGCTCCGGAGATGCCTCGCGGAAATATCTGTTGAGAAATTCCGACAAAAAGATCGTCAGTGACGATTTGACAGGATTAAAATAGATATCATGCCAGATTTCCACAGGCGTTATCGCGCCGAGATTATGAAGTTCGCGGTTCTGACGTATACTAACCTGCGTCTCTATAACAGACAGGGGCAAAAGGCGGGCATTGCGCATCCGCCCCTGCTTGCTTGTTCCCACCGGCGAAAGGAAGGCCATACGGCCGCGCGAACGTGTGAAGAGTGTGACCACGTTGTGGCGGTCGTTATGCTTAACCGTGTCGATCACTATACCTTCGATTCTCTCTATAGCCATGAGTTGGAAATTTATGCGCGGCTGAGACAAATAAAAATGAGCCGATTATTTGGGCCGACGCAATTATTTGTTTAATTTTACTCCGGATATCAACACAACGGATTGATTCCGCAGTAGCGAATTCTTATTTATGATGGATAAATAAAAAAGTCTACCTCTTTTCACAAAGAAATAGACCGAAACCTTAATCTTAATTTAATACTATGAAAAACACACCGCAAAGATATAAAATTATTTATAAACGGGGGATAATATCGCATCCCTAATTTATAAAATTAACATAAATTAATAATTGATTTGTTATTTTTCCTCTTCCGGGGATGCATAACGGAGATATACCGGTATGGAAAGGCTTTATCAGTATCTGTGGAAACATAAGATGTTCGGCAGGGAGTTTCACCTGAGCAGCGGCGAACGTCTGGAGATTCTGCGCCCCGGTGTGCTCAACACCGATGCGGGTCCTGACTTCTCGAACGCGCGCGTAAGGATGGGTGAAACTGAATGGACCGGCAATATCGAGATACATTGTAAGGCTTCTGACTGGATGCGACATGGTCATGACCGTGACCGCGCATACGACTCGGTGATATTGCATGTGGTGGCCTGCGGTGACCGTGAGATCACCCGCACCGACGGAAGCGTAATCCCTCAGGTGGAGATAGCTTTCCCCGATAGCTTTTATGCTCTATACGAATCTCTGAGCGAGAACATCCGCGCCGTCAGATGCGAACGTGAGCTCGTCCGAATCCCCGATCTTATTAAAGAGGATTGGTTGGAAACGCTTGGCGTGGAGAGAATGCACACTAAAGCAGAACGAATACTCGGGGAACTCCGTAATTTGGGAGGCGACTGGGAACGCACATGCTTCGTGACATTCGCCCGCGCATTGGGATTCGGTCTCAACAGTGAACCGTTTGAGATTCTGGCGCGTTCCATACCGATGGGATACCTTCACCGCCATGCCGACAATATGCTGCAACTTGAGGCATTGCTGTTCGGACAGGCCGGGATGCTCGACACATCGGTGCATATCTTCGATGAGTATTATCAGAAGCTATGCAGGGAGTATTTCTTCCTTGCCCGCAAATACGGATTGAGGCCGATGCGCCCGGAGATGTGGAAATATTCCAAGACACGTCCGCAGAATTTCCCTCACCGCCGTATAGCTTTGCTTGCCAGGACACTTGAAGGGGGATTCTCGATGCTCTCAAGAATATTGGCACTGAGCGACAACCCCGATGAGTTACGCGCCATCTTCGGCTGGGAGCTGGGGGGCTATTGGCTGACGCATTCCGATTTCGACCGTGAAGCCGTCATGGATGCCAAGGCATTGGGAGCATCGAGTGTGGACCTGCTGATGATAAATCTTGTGGTTCCGCTGCTTTACGCACATGCCATGTCGCACGGCGATCCCGACAAAGGAGAGAAGGCGATGGATATGTGGCGCAAACTCCCTCCGGAATATAACACATATATCCGCCAATGGAAGCACGCCGGGATGGAATGTCATGATGCCATGCGGAGTCAGGCTCTGCTACAGCTTCGCAAGGAATATTGCGATTCCAACCGATGTCTCGATTGCCGCCTGGGCCATTGGTTGCTTCGCGACAACGTAAAGCCTCAAAACAAGGATTATTGGAAAAAATTAGCTAATTTTGCATAATATGGCAATCAATAACGGTAGAAAGAGAGTTCCTGCTAAGGAAGACAAAATATTTGTGTGGGATAACCGAGGCGACGAGGCTATGCCCCTGATGGAGTTTGTGGCCGCCCGTCGCCCCGACACCAAGCGCAACGACATAAAAAAATGGCTTAAAAACGGTCATCTTAAAGTCAACGGCAACATCACTACAGCGTTCGACGCCCCCATAGCGCCGGGAGACGTAGTGGAATTCAATTCCACGCGTCCGTTCCCGAAATTTCATCATCCGCGCATCGAGATTGTTTACGAAGACGACGACATCATCGTGATCAACAAAGGTTACGGACTGCTGTCGGTATCCACTCTCAGCCATAAGAAAGAGGAAAACGCATACGAAATATTGCGTAATTACATGAAGCGTGTTAACCCTCGCAATAAACTCTTTATCGTTCACCGTCTGGACCGCGACACCTCGGGCCTGATGATGTTCGCAAAGTCGGAAGAGGCGCAGAATGTGTTGCGTCATAACTGGAACAATATGATTCTCGAACGCCTCTATGTGGCGGTGCTCGAAGGTTATCTGGAGCAAAACGAGGGTTTTGTGAAGAGCCGTCTGGCGGAAAACTCGCAGTTTGTGGTTTACACCACCGACAATCCCGATGAAGGACGCATAGCCGTCACGCATTACGAAGTCGTGGGGCGCGGTTGCGGCTACACTCTGGCGCAGTTCTCACTCGACACCGGCAGAAAGAACCAGATCCGCGTTCATGCCAAGGAACTGGGGCACCCGATAGCCGGCGACAAAAAATATGGAGCGACTAAAAGTCCGCTTCATCGCCTTGCCCTCCACGCCCGCACACTGAGATTCGCACACCCGATCACTCGCCGGGATATGAATTTCGAAACCCCGATTCCCCCTAAATTTGCGGCCGCAATACGTAAACAAATGAAATAACACAATGAAGTTAGACACATCATCATATTATCCGGAGCCGTATCTTAACGACGATGACGACAAGGACGAGTCAACCCCCTCGGCCGATAACGTGACCGTTGAAGTTGCTGAAACGAAAGATAAAGCTGTAGATCTGCCGGACGACAGCGGCTATGAAAACGAACCGGACCGCAGTCAGCCCCCTACCTCTTTCGAGAAATTTACCGATGGCGTGGCTACACTCGTATCCTGGATACTGGTGCCATTGCTCATGCCCGTTTACGGTGTGCTTTTGTCATTTCACACTTCGATTCTGCATTTCACTCCGTTTCATGTAAAACTGAGCTTCGTGCTCATCACATTGGCTTTTACCCTTGCACTGCCATCGCTACTCGTGATACTTCTTAAAAAGATCGGCGTGATCAAGGATATCGGTCTCAACAGTCGCCGCGAGCGATTGATACCTTACATCATCACCTTTGTGAGCATGGCCGGAACGGGCGTGTTCATGTATTTCAAAGGTGCGCCGATGTGGCTTGTAATGTTCTTCGGAGGCGGCGCAGTGGCCGGCCTCGTCAACCTGACAGTGAATTTCTGGTGGAAAATTTCAGCCCACGCCGCCGGAATAGCGGGCGTAGTCGCACTCATGATCCGCATCATAAATGATGGCTATCCTCTGGATAATGCTTTCGGCTGGATGATCGCCAGCATCATCCTCGCCGGATTGATGGGCAGCTCACGCGTATGGCTCGGACGGCATACGGTCTGGCAGGTACTTGCCGGCTACACTGTCGGCTTCTCTTCCGTATTCCTGATGACGATGATTCATTGATAATTACAAATTCTCAGTAGGGACGCGATATATCGCGTCCACTGATATATAAATGAAATAAATTCTCCCCTCTCTCCTCCAATAACAATTCAATTTTTGTTTAGGCGGACGCGATATATCGCGTCCCTACAGTTTTCTTAACCATTAACCATTAACTGAGGTGAATCGCTACAATTATATAAGAAGAAATTCAAGAGAAGTAAAAGTAGGCAATATCGGCATCGGTGGCAAGAACCCGGTGCGCGTGCAGTCGATGGCAAATACCGACACCAACGATATTGAAGAAAGTGCACGGCAGGCTATCCGAATCGCTGATGCCGGAGGTGAACTGGTAAGGTTCACCACGCAGGGCGTTCGCGAAGCCAACTCTCTCGGCGAGATACGCAAACGTATGCGCGAACTCGGTTGCGACGTGCCGGTCTCGGCCGATGTGCATTTTAACCCCAAGGCGGCTTACGCTGCCGCCCGCACTTCTGACAAAGTGCGTATCAACCCGGGAAATTTTGTGGATGCGGCCCGCACTTTCGTCAAACTCGATTTCACCGACGAGGAGTATGCACAGGAGATCCTAAAGATTGAGGACGCCCTTGTCCCCTTCATTGCGCTTTGCAAGGAACAGAACATACCTATACGTCTCGGTGTGAACCACGGCTCACTCTCCGATCGCATCATGAGCCGTTATGGCGACACTCCGGAAGGTATGGTGGAGTCTGTGATGGAATTTCTGCGCATATGCGGCAAGCATGATTTCCACGACATCATAATCTCCGTCAAAGCGTCGAATACTGCCGTTATGACCCGCACCGTCCGTCTGCTCGTTGAAGCGATGGATCAGGAAGGGATGGACTATCCCCTGCACCTCGGCGTCACTGAAGCCGGCGATGGCGAGGATGGACGCATAAAGAGTGCGGTCGGTATCGGTGCGCTTATGGCAGAAGGTTTGGGCGACACTATCCGTGTCTCCTTGTCGGAAGACCCGGAGAACGAAATACCGGTGGCCATCCTCTTGCGCGATTATATCTCAGTCCGCGAGAATCATGCGCCAATCGCTGAACCTGACAGCGTAACCAAAGAGATCATACGCGTTTTAGCTAATCCGATTAAGGGATTTGAGGGAAAGATGGTGGCGATGCACGCCGACAAGCCTAATGATATATTCTTCCTCGTCGATGCCTCGATGCCGGTCAAGAATCCGGAATTCAGCGGACCGCTGGTGATTAAATCGAAACACATCAACGCACCGGGCGAAATAATGTCATATATCGACCGATTCGTAGCTGCAGGCTACCGCAATCCTATCGTAGTGAGTCTCACCTACGACGAAGCGGATCTCGATACGCTCCGCATAAAAGCCGGAGCAGATTTCGGAGCACTGCTGCTTAATGGCTACGCCAACGGCATCGAAATCAACGATCCGCATTTCGACGACGCCACACTCGCCGACCTCGAACTCGGCATTTTGCAAGCCGCCCGGCTGCGCATGAGCAAGACCGAATACATCGCCTGCCCCAGCTGCGGACGCACACTCTTCGATCTCCAGAAAACACTTCAGGAGGTTAAGGAAGCCACAAAAGAGATGAAAGGTCTGAAGATCGGAGTGATGGGCTGCATTGTCAACGGCCCCGGCGAAATGGCAGATGCCGACTACGGCTATGTCGGAGCAGGTCCGGGCCGTGTCAGCATCTACAAAGGTAAAGAACTGATAAAGAAAAACATCCCCACCGAAGAAGCACTCCCCGCACTCCTCGACCTCATCCGCACCGATCTTGGTTAGCGGATGATGAGCATGGCGTCGCCGTAGGCTCCGAAGCGGTATTTCTCCTTGACCGCTACGTCGTAGGCTTTCATCACAGTGTCGTATCCACCGAAGGCAGCTACCATCATGAGCATGGTGCTCAACGGCATGTGGAAGTTGGAGATCAGCGAGTTGCAGACGGTGAAGTCGTAGGGAGGGAAGATAAATTTGTTGGTCCAGCCTCTGTAGGTCATCAGATGACCGTTCATGCAGACAGATGATGCCAATGCGCGAAGCACGCTTGTGCCGACCGCGCAGATATTCTTTCCATTATCTTTCGCTTCATTAACCATGTCGACGAGCGTTTCGTTTACGATCGCCTCCTCGCTGTCCATGCGGTGCTTGGTCAGATCCTCCACATCAACCTCTTTGAAGTTGCCGCGGCCTGAATGCAACGTAAGGAATCCGCGTTCCACACCTTTGATCTCAAGACGCTTCATCAACTCACGACTGAAATGCAATCCTGCGGCAGGAGCCATGACTGCGCCCTCGTTTTCCGCGAAAATGCACTGATAACGTTCCATATCTTCCGGCTCTGCCTTGCGCTTTATATATTCGGGCAGCGGAGTCTCGCCAAGTGCATAAAGAGCTGCTTTGAACTCATCGTGCGGACCGTCGTAAAGGAATCGGAGCGTACGGCCGCGCGATGTGGTGTTATCGATCACCTCTGCCACCATCGAATCGTCATCTCCAAAATAGAGTTTATTTCCTATTCTTATCTTGCGGGCAGGCTCCACGAGTACATCCCAAAGCTTGTGCTCCTCGTTAAGTTCACGAAGCAGGAACACCTCGATGCATGCTCCGGTCTTCTCCTTATTGCCGTAAAGACGGGCCGGGAAAACCTTCGTATCATTGAAAATCATAACATCGCCGTCATCGAAGAAATTGATGAGTTCTTTAAAAATATGATGTGAGATTTCGCCTGTCTTTGAGTTTACAAGCATAAGGCGGCATTCATCGCGGTTTTCTACAGGATACTGTGCGATAAGTTCTTCAGGAAGTTTAAATTTGAACTGTGAAAGCTTCATAATCAGATTAATCATCTGCCGACACGTCGGCAATTTACGTTAATATTCTATAATCGTCGGGAAAGGTGAGCGGTCCGTTGTCAATCACCTCCACGGCCCGGTCTATCGTCAGGCAATCCTCAATTTTAATCTCACCCACACGGGTGCGCCGCAGAGCGGTTAGATGAGCACCTGAACCCAGAGCCTCACCGATGTCGCGGGCGAGTGCGCGGATATAGGTGCCTTTACTGCAGACCACTCTGATCGTCAGTTTGTTGCCTTCAAAACCGAGTATTTCAATCTCTTTTATCTCTAAAGGTTTAGCCTTTAGCTCTACCTCTTTCCCCTTTCGGGCGAGGTTATAGGCGCGCTTGCCGTCGATCTTGACTGCGGAAAACACCGGAGGCACCTGCATCACATTGCCGACAAACTTCGGCAATGTCTCCTCGATAAGGTCGCGGGTAATATGTTTCCAGGGATAAGTCTCATCCACTTCTGTTTCAAGATCATAGCTCGGAGTGGTGGCACCGAGTGTGATTTCTGCAATATACTCTTTCGAGCCGTTTTGCAAAGTCTCGATCATACGGGTGGCGCGACCGGTGCAGACGATCAGCACACCCGTGGCAAGCGGGTCGAGCGTTCCGGCGTGACCCACCTTGAATTTCTTGACACGCAGACGGCGCTGGATTGCTCCGCGCAACCGTTTCACAGCGTCAAACGACGTCCAGCCGAGCGGCTTGTCGATACCTATAATTTCTCCGCTTATAAAATCCATTTATCTAATTAATACTTAATTAGAATGTATAAAGAATAGTATGAAGTATCTAAGGTTTTATTACCTATTACTTCTTACTTATTACTTATTACCTCTCACTTCTCACTTCTCACCACAATATACACAAAACGCCCATCACAAGGCAATAGAGCGAGAACCAGTAAAGTTTACCTTTCTTCACAATCTCGATCATCCATTTGCAGGCGCAGCAACCGACGGCGAATGCGGCTATAAATCCGATGACAAGAGGCAATGCACCGACTTCCGCGGCACCCTGCACAGCCTCCTGACCAATCATATCCTTAACATCGAGCAGTGCTTCGCCAAGGATCGGGATGATAACCATTAAGAATGAAAACTGAGCCATCTGATCGCGCTTGTCTCCGAGAAGGATACCGGTGGCGATCGTGGTGCCGGAACGGCTCAGGCCGGGAAGTACCGCCACAGCCTGTGCGCAACCGATGATGAACGCGTCGAGCCAGTTGATGTCTCGGCCTCGGTTTGCCGGAATCATACGGTCGGAAAGATGCGCGAAGAGGAGTAATGCAGCTGTGACACACAGACAGATGCCTACGACATGAAGGCCGCTGCCGAAAAATTCCTCTACCTGTTCCTTAAAGCAGAATCCAACGATGGCGATAGGTATACAGGATACCAAGATTTTGCAGACGTAATAAAAATCATAATCCCGGCGGAATGTGAAGAAACTCTTGCATAGACGCGAGAACATGGGCCAGAGAATCACAAGCGTGGAGCAAACCGTGGCGGCATGCAGGATAACGTCAAACTGCAATGTCACGTCAGAAGGTAGGTTTACCCCCAGTATCTGACGGAAAATCTCCAGATGTCCGCTGGAGCTGATGGGCAGGTATTCTGCCAGACCCTGAACGATGCCGAGGATCAGAGCGTCGAGCCAATCCATATCTTAATCTTTCTTTTTAGGACGATAAATTATGGCGAACGCCATGAACAGGAATCCCAAAAACGAGAGCAGCGGGCCCACCACAATGCGGCGTGTGCTGAACACTTCGGGATTGAACGATTGATCGCTGCTGCCTCCTCCGCTCATGAGCAGGAAGCCGATGATGATGAGGGCAACGCATACGCCCATCATCCAGAAATTGATTTTGGAAAACGGCCTTTGAGCCTCGGTCATCTTGTCGAGCGCCGGAGCCTGTTGGGCCTGTTTTTTTTCACTTAGTCTTGATGCCATAATTTGAATTGATTTCTTTTCGTTGCCGTATGTCTATCTGAACAGTTCGCTGTAATCCTTGCGCAGATAGCGGGCCGTGGCTATCCATGCCGAGAGGGAGCAGAGCAGAATACCTAAAAGTATCAGGCCTCCCGCGATAACGAGGAGCATCTGCCATCCCAACGAGGCTATCGGATTGCCGACGCCGGCATGAGGTGCGCCTGCAAGACAGCCTGAGATGATCAGAGCTGACAGAATTCCGGCCACAAGACCGCACAGGGCATTGCTCATCACCACCGGGCGCGCGATAAACGCATTGGTGGCCCCTACGAGCTGCATGGTGTGAATCGTGAAGCGTCGGGAGTAGATCGTGAGCTGCACGGTGTTGTTGATAAGCACAAACGATATTACGAGCATTACCACTGCGATAACGGCAAGTATCAATGTTAAACCGGCGATATTGGAATTCATCGCCTCCACCACATCGGAGTCGGGCGCATCCACGCTTTCCACACCGTCGATGGTCAGCAACACCTTCCTGATTGAATCAAGGCGCGTTGAAGTGTTCCAGTCGGCCTTGAGCGCGAATGTTACCTCGGGGCTCAGCGGATTCACTCCATAGAGAGCTTTAAGGTCCTCGCCGGTCTGACGGTTCCAATATTCCAGGGCCTTTGCTTTGCTGATCACACGCACCTTTCGTGAATAAGGTTCGCGGGCTAACTGATGACCGATCTCTTTGGCGCGCGCATCCGAAACACTGTCGGCCATTACCGCACTCAGTTCCACCTGCTCGCGCAGACGGCGGGTCTCATTCTCCGCTCCTACCCACACCAGCGAGATGATTCCCACAAGGATAAGCACAAGCGTGACACTCACGATCGTGGTCAGATGTGAGGCCAGAAATGAGATTTTTACTTCTTTATTTTCCATTCAGTCTGCAAATTTAGTAAAAATTCGCGTGTCGGCAAAGAGCGAACGTCGGCCATAGGCCGGTGCGCGATGCCGTAGGCACTGTGACCGACCGCAAATTTAGTAAATCTCACCCCCGTTTGTCAATAGTTTAGCTCTTTTTTTTCACCTTATAATAGCTATATCCCCACGAAAACCTCCGAATTCGACCAAAATTTTGTAATTTTGCAGTATGCACATCAAAAATCTAAAGGCATCCTATCATACGCTTGGATGCAAACTGAATTTTGCAGAAACCTCAGCCATCGGCCGCCTCCTTGCTGAAAAGGGGGTGACAAGAGCGGCACGCGGAGATGAGCCGGATATTATAGTTATCAACACCTGCTCCGTGACTGAGACTGCAGACAAGAAAGGGCGGCAACTGATACGCCGTCTCGCTTCACGATATCCGGAGGCCGCCATGGTGGTCACCGGCTGCTATGCCCAGCTGAAGCCCGAGGAGGTGTCTCACATCGAAGGTGTCGACATAGTGCTCGGCGCCAACGACAAGCTTAAGACCGCCGAATATGTGGAGCGTTGGTTTGACGAAAAAAAGAGGGAGATGGAGGTCACGCCGATGAAAGATATGGAAACTTTCATGCCCTCATGCGAGAAGGGCGACCGCACTCGATATTTCCTTAAAGTGCAGGACGGTTGCGACTATTTCTGCACCTACTGCACCATCCCGTACGCCCGCGGACGTTCACGCTCGGGCACAATTGCGCAGATCGTGGATATGGCCCGCAAGGCCGGAGAGGATGGTGCGAAAGAGATTGTGATCACCGGCGTAAACACCGGTGATTTCGGAAAGAACACAGGCGAGACGTTCTTCGATCTCATCCGCGAACTTGATAAAATCGACAGTATCAAGCGTTACCGCATATCATCTATCGAGCCGAATCTGCTCACCGAAGAGATTATTCGATGGGTCGCGTTCGAATCGCGCGCTTTCATGCCTCATTTCCATATCCCGCTTCAGGCCGGATCGGATGAGGTGCTCAAAAAGATGAACCGACACTACGACACGGCCCTCTTTGCCTCGCGAATCGCCATGATCCGCCAACTCATCCCGGATGCTTTTATCGGCGTCGATGTCATTGCCGGAGCAAGGGGTGAGACTGAGCCGGAATGGCTGCGCGGCAAAGAATTTATCGAAAGCCTCGACATAACACGTCTGCACATCTTCCCCTATTCCGAACGCCCCGGCACAGCTGCGTTGAAATTAGGTGATTCCGTAGAGCAGGGTGAGCGACACCGCCGTGTGGGAGAGTTGACAAAAATTTCCGACGCGAAGCTCGACGCCTTCATGCGGAAATATATCGGCGAAGAGATGGAGGTGCTGTGGGAACATCCCGTGAGAGGAGGTAAGACCATGCACGGATTCACGCGCAATTACCTCCGCGTCACCGCCCCGTTGCAAAAAGAACTCATCAACACCCTTACACGCGTGAAGATCACCGGCATAGACCCCGAAGAGGAAGACACGTTGGTAGGAGTGATAAGTGATAAGTGATAAGTAGGGACGCGATATATCGCGTCCGCATCTGAAAACTGAAAACCGAAAACTGAAAACCATCGGTCACGATGAAAAAATTAGGCGTAATCATACTGAACTGGAACGGAGAGAAGCTGCTCAAGGAATTTCTGCCTGCGGCGGCCAAACACACCGTGGCATCCGATGTAGACCTTATAGTGGCCGACAACGGTTCTACTGACAACTCTTTGAATTGGGTGCGCGAGAATTGCCCCGAAGTCAAAATTATCGCTCTTGACAAGAACTATGGTTTTGCTGAGGGTTATAACCGCGCGATCCGCGAGGCCGATTACGAATATATTGTGCTCTTGAATTCTGATGTGGAGGTTACTCCCGGCTGGTGGCAGCCGCTGCTCTCGTTCATGGAATCAAACCCTAAGGTAGGAGCCGTTCAGCCGAAAATCCGTTCGTGGCACGAAAAACGGATGTTCGAATATGCCGGTGCTGCCGGAGGCTATCTCGACAATCTCGGCTATCCTTACTGCCGCGGTCGACTCTTCGACATCATGGAGGAGGACAAAGGGCAATACGACGATGGTCCGGCCGATGTGTGCTGGGCTTCGGGTGCGTGCCTGATGACAAGGCGCAAGCTCTATCTCGACCTCGGCGGTCTCGACGAACGTTTCTTCGCACACATGGAGGAGATCGACCTATGTTGCCGCATACTGAACGCAGGCTATCGCGTTTGTGCATTGCCGGATTCAGCGGTCTATCACGTTGGCGGAGCCTCGCTTAATCAAGGAAATCCGAAGAAGACCTATCTCAATTTCCGCAACAATCTCTTACTCCTCCACAAAAACCTCCCTCGCAAGAAAGGGAAACGTAAACTCTTTATCCGTCGCTTGGCCGACACGCTGGCGTGGGGAATGTTCCTCGTCAAAGGGGATTTCGCCAACGCCAATGCAGTGTTGAAAGCGCACCGCGACTTCCGCAAGATGAAGAAACTCTACACCGATTTCCCTGAGCGCGATATCCTTTCTCTCCAACCCGGCTCCAACCGCAGCGCCCTGCTCATGCGCTATCTTCCCTTTGTAAAAAGGGATATAAAATAAGATTTGAAAAAATTGATATAATAAGATTGGGTTCCGAAAATAAGATTGGGTTCCGAACGCAGTGAGGAAAATCTGAAAACTGAAAACCGAAAACTGATAACTAAATATGCGACCTCTAATTTTAGTAACCAACGACGACGGCATCAACGCTAAAGGCGTTCACTGCCTTATCGACCGCCTCATCCCCTTTGGCGACATAGTAACCGTATGCCCCGATGCTCCGCGCTCGGGTCAGTCAATGGCGATTACAGTCAACGACCCCCTGAAACTCACCGAACTGCCCGATTATAAGGGCGCGAAGATGTATAAAGTGAGCGGAACGCCCGTGGACTGCGTGAAACTCGCCATGCACCATATCCTCCCCCGCAAGGCCGACCTTGTAGTAGCCGGTATCAACCACGGCTCAAACTCTGGCGTCAATGTGCTCTATTCAGGCACGATGGGTGCCGCGATGGAGGGTTGTGCCTTCGAAATTCCATCGATCGGCTTCTCCCTTACCAGTCATGACCCCGATGCCGACTTCACACCCTGCTACGCTGCCATCGATACATTGGTTAAAGGTGTCCTCGAGCATGGTTTACCCAAAGATATATGCCTAAATGTCAACATCCCCGCTGATGCCGGAATCCCGGAGGAGATGCGTGTCTGCACAGGTTGCCGCGGGAAATGGAACGATGAGTATAAGGAATATTTGGACCCATACGGACATAAATTCTACTGGCTCACCGGCACATTCGAGAACCTCGAACCCGACAACCACGACACCGACGAATGGTGCCTCTCGCACGGCATAATCTCCGTCGTACCCATCGACATCGAGCGCACCGCCACCATTACCCGCGACACCGAATGGCTCCGCGAAATCACCAAGAAGCCACTCGGATAAGCTAAACAGCTAAGGCAATTTAAAATACGTCAAAAAATATTATCCATATTTTTGGAATTTAATAATATAATTTCTAATTTTGCACAGTTAATTATCAAAGAAACTGATTAAAAATATCGTAAGATATTCGCAGGTCGGCTGAAAAATGAACGTCGACCAAAGGTCAGTGCATGATGCCGAAGGCATTCAGACCGACGGCAAATCGCATTTATCGTTTCATTGACAATTTATTGTTGCATTAGTAAAGTTATGGATTAATAGTTAAATTAGAATTAGGATCACATGCGGTTCCGAAGGATTTCGCGACCGTATGGAAAAAACGGGAGTGTAGTGATACACCCCCGTTTTTTGCATCATCACATTTCAAGAATAGATAGTTAGGGTCACCATGTATGCAATAATTCACTGAATTATTGCGCATTATGCGTGTTGAGGGATACACATATCCATCTTACTATCAGTGTAATACATTGATTATCAATGTCTAATTTGTAATAATCCGTCATCATTCGCAGCCATTCAACCCACCTATCTGCACCAAGTCGGGCAAACTTTAATAGACTTTAACCATAATCGCTATGTAAAAATGTGGTGACCTCAGCCAAAATCTCTCTTGGGTCACCACATAGAAATCTAAAAATCTATTAAATTTTTCGTTTGAAAACCTCCGTTTTACGGCTCGAACCAAAAATCAGCCACTTAGTTTTACACTAAATCACTGATTGTTTTATCATTGAATGTCAGTGTGATTACATAAAACTCACGTTAATTTATGGAGTTTCTATTTGAGTAGGAGTTTCTAACAAATCCTCCTTGAGTTCATTTTCGGTAGAAGATATTATTTCTTCTGCGTTGACCTCCATCGGCTCAGATACTATAATATCTTTTTCTAAAATGACGTTTTCAACAGGCTTTGTCTTTTTTGCTTTAGAGCGATTTTTGCGGGATTTTTTAGTCTGCTGTATTTCCCCGACCTGTTCGGTTGATTCATGATGAGTAGCCTTCGTTTCTTCTTTGTCATCATGGCAAAGCCCAAAAAATAAGAAGAATAGAATACTCAAGCCCCATAAGCATTTATTCAATTTCATTTTAAATTTATGAGAGGTGCTTATTGCCTCCATAGGACAACCACAAGAAGGACAACGAGTCCACACACTTCTATCAGACATTTCCCGACCACAGTCGGGACACTTCATTTTTCCCATATTAATTAAAGATGAATTAATTGATGCAGATAAAGATGTCAGAGAATTTGAACAGTTTTTACTATTTCAATTCTATAAGGAGTAGTGTTTTGTACTTTATAAATTTCTTTTATGGCAGGATTGCCCTCTCGGGTCATATATGTTACTGAATATGAAGTAGGTGATATGACTTCTGTCCATGACGCCCCTTTTTCTGCAATCTTATTATTCCAATCTGAACGAATCTGAGCGCACCAGTTTTCACCATTGCGGTCATAATTTTTTAGATGGTCTATTTCATCTTGTCGAGTGATACGTTCAGCCTCTTTCTGTGCCAGAATTGCTTTGACCATATAATCATTGTCTGGTTTTGCGAGTGAAGCCTTATCTATACGCCTGATTTTGGTATTGAAGATTCTCTGTGCTCGACTACCCGGATGAAATTTTACTTCGGCTTTTTCAAGAATATGATCGCGTACATGAGCATCACTCTTCTTTATATCATAGGCATCAGCCTCATATTCATGAGCATAGATAGCATTTATATTATTTTCGACAGGATTAAAGCCAACAGGACCTGCTAATACATAGGCCACCAGACTTCCATTATTATCGTACACTCCTTTCGAGCCGTGGGAATCGGTTACTTTATATTCGGGATGCGATGCATATCTGCGATAAGTGATCGGCATAGGATATTGCTCCGTCTTTACCGTGTAGTCTTCAGAATCAAGCCAAGCAAAATCTTTTTGAGCTTCAGCTATTTTCAAGCTATTAACCTTACTTAGATTTTGAGGAAAAACAATAAGACTTTTGGCACACAGCGGATTGGGAATAGAGTCAACAACCGTTTTCATAGGGAATTCAATTTCTGATCCTTCGACATTTACCCAAAAGATTTTACGTCCGCTTCTGGTTTCATTTTTTTCTTTCACATAGGCTGGAAGATCGTCGTAGGTAGGATATTTGAGAAGAGAATATAGTACCTTAAGTCCATCCACACCGAGTATCTCATCGTTAAGGCCTGATAAATTTTGAGAAGCAAATCCTGACTTAAGCATCAGTAATGCCGAATATTTATTAAACAGCTCATCAAGATCTTTACTTATCTTACCTTTCTTCAGATCTGCTAAGGTCTTGGATGGAGGATATATACCTCGGGACCCTAACTCTTCGATTATCTCAGCAATTAAGTTTTCCTGTTCCTTGGAAGTGATTTTTTTACCCAAACTGGATATCAATGCGTCAACTTGTGTCTGTCGGGCTGCCAACTCTTCAGAATAGCTTTTGAGACGGGTTTTCTGAACTTCTTTAATAGGCTGCATATCCGATAATTGACAGACGGTTGACAGAACAGTAATATAGTCAGGTTGCGACGTAAGATTCATAAGTGAATCTATCATAGACAAGGGAAGGCTTATAGTGTACTCATCCGACGACTCGCGGTAGCTTCGTAAGAATTGCTCTTTTGAATCCCGGAAACTTCCGTTGTTATCTAACCTCTTCTCCGTAGGGCTGCTAAGTCTTACCCCTTCCAAATCAAATAACAACTTGCATTCCTGGGCAGATGCAACCATTGACAAGCACATAAATCCTGCAACAGTTGATGTGAAAGTATTAAATTTCATTAATAGTAAAAAGCCGCGGTCATCCCCTCGTTGGCGTTTGGTTATAAAAAGAAAAGCGCAGGAATCTGTATCTGTTACCGTCCTACGAACTGAGGCTTCTCGCATTGCCCTAATAAAGTCGGACGGCAACGCAGAAGCCCTACGCCTGTATATGCAAAATCTTGTCTCACTGTAGGGACGCGATATATCGCGTCCCTACAGTGAGACATTGTTTTACACAACCACGGGCATCTACCGTTGCTCAATCCCTGACTTTATTATGAAAGTTTGCGAGACATTCCAGTTCGTCAAGAATCAGCGCGGATAAACGCTTTCAAAATATTTATTGCGGATGCACCGGAGTGCATCCCTACATTCCCGCTCCGCTTAACCCCAGACCGGGGCTTCTGTGAGACGGTCTGCACCGCAAAGTTAACTAATAATTCGAATATTACAAAACAAAAAGACGGCCCGACAGCGCATCAGCCGGCAAGATAAGAGTGCGCGGACGCGATATATCGCGTCCCTACTGGCCGGCGTCCACTCTTTGCTGACTCGCGAATTTAATAATTATTGGCTGAATCGCCAATAATTATTAATTTTGTAGGTGCATCCGCTAAGGGTGGGTGCGGTTTTGTTATGCAGGCATCTCTTTTCGATATCGCGGAGCGTTGCGGCGCACCGCTTCCTCTTGAAAACCCGACTATTACCTCGTTGCTTACTGATTCGCGTTCGCTTATCGAACCGGAAGGAACTCTCTTTTTTGCTATCCCTACGAGCGGCAACGACGGTCATAAGTATATCGCTGACCTCTACCGCCGAGGCGTCCGTAATTTCGTGGTTAACCGTATCCCGGATGCTTTAACCGACAAACAGGATATCAACTGGCTCGTGGTGCATGACACCGTGCTCGCGCTTCAGCGCGCAGCGGGGCGTTTCCCTTCGTTCAAGGGAGAAATCATAGCTATCACAGGTTCGCGAGGCAAGACCACCCTCAAGGAGTGGATTTTCCAGCTTATGGAACCACTCTCAGATATCTCACGCAGTCCGCGAAGCTACAATTCGCAGATTGGCGTCCCCCTCTCAATGTGGGAGATTTCACCAGAAGCAAATCTCGCCATCATCGAAGCCGGTATCTCACATCAGGGAGAGATGAAGAATCTTGCCAACTGCATTCAACCCGACACAGTTATAATCACAAACGTTGGCGATGCTCATGCCGATGGTTTCCCCTCTTACGAAGCTAAGGTCAGCGAAAAGTTGGAGTTGGCCGAAGCCCCTTCAGTTAAGAAGGTGATCTATTGCGCCGATAAATCTATAATCGCTAACCGACTCGAAAATTTGCGCAACTCACGCGAATTGATCGGATGGTCTGCGCTCAATCCCAATGCTGATCTCTACATAGATTTCAAACCGTTGGATAACGGCGACACGGAAATCACCTATACATATAAAGGAGAGACACGATCATTCACCGCCCCCGTTTCGGGTGATAACGACTTGGAAAACACTGCCAACGCATTGGCATATATGCTCAGTGTGGGGATTTCTCATGATGTTATTGCCGAACGATTCGCTGTGCTTCACAAAATCGGTACTCGCCTTAATGTTACGGAGGGTTCGGGCGGTTGCTCGGTAATCCTCGATGCCTATACTTCGGATTTCTCCTCATTGCGTCCGGCACTCGATTTCATGCGTCGCCGCAAGATTCCGCAACAAACCTCCACGCTCATCCTCAGCGATCTGCATCATGAGTCGGCATCTCAACCTGATCTCTACGCCGAGGTCGCACAACTCGTGGAGAAAGCCGGTATCGACCGCTTTATCGGCGTAGGCAAAGTGCTCAAAAGCTACAGTCATCTCTTCCCGAAAGGGTCGCAATTTTTCGAAGACACTGCGGAGCTGCTGAAATCGCTCTCCCCTTCCGATTTCTCCGATGAAATCATTATGCTCAAAGGTTCGCCGGAATATAACTTCGCTGCCATTGCGGAAATGCTCGAGAGACGTAAGCATGAGACCGTGCTTGAGGTGAACCTTGATTCAATCGTGAAGAACTACAACTATTTCCGTGCACAGCTCCCTCTTTCCACAGGGATCATCTGCATGGTGAAGGCATCGGGCTACGGTGCCGGAAGTTACGAGATTGCAAAAACACTTCAGGATACCGGCGCGGCCTATCTTGCTGTGGCAGTGATTGATGAAGGTATCGAACTGCGAAATCGCGGTATCACGATGCCGGTGATGGTGATGAATCCGAAGATTGTGAATTATAAATCGATGTTCGCCTATCGCCTTGAGCCGGAAATCTATTCGTTCTCAATGCTGCGCGACGTGATTGCGGAGGCGGAGAAGAATAATATTACCGGCTATCCCATTCATATCAAGCTCGATACGGGGATGCACCGCATGGGATTCATTGAGGCCGAACTGCCCGAACTGATGGATATTCTTGCCTCCACTAAGGCTGTGAAGGCAAAGACGGTATTCTCGCACTTGGCTACGGCAGATTGCCCCGATATGGATGATTACACGGAGTTGCAGTTGTCGCGCTTCGCAAAATACACCGACTATATGCTCTCGCGCTCGGAATATCCGATAATGCGTCATATTTTGAACTCCCCCGGCATACTCCGTTATCCGCAGTATCACTATGATTTCGCGCGACTTGGCATCGGATTGTATGGCGCTAACACTCTCCCCCTGGAGATGGAGAAACCGTTGGCAGTGGTCTCCACGTTGCGCACCGTGATAATCGCCATCCGCGAGTATGAGGCCGGCGAGACTATCGGTTACGGTAGAAAAGGGAAACTGGAAAGGCGCTCAAAGATTGCGACATTGCCGATCGGTTATGCCGACGGGATGAACCGGCATTTCGGGCGCGGCAACATTTCAGTGTTGGTTAATGGAAAAGAAGCGCCAACCATCGGGAATATCTGCATGGATATCTGCATGATCGACGTTACAGGTATTGACTGCGAAGTCGGAGATTCGGTTGAGATCTTCGGAGCGAATATGCCGCTTCAGCGACTTGCCGACACGCTCGACACCATCCCCTACGAAATCCTCACCTCCGTCTCTCCCCGCGTCAAACGACTATATTATAGGGAGTAGTTGAGAGCGGAGAGTAGGGTCGCGGCATGCCGGGACCGCGTCAAAACAATATTTTTATTCGTCGCCGAGTGTCTGGCGGAGTTCTTCGAGGCATTTCTCTACCTCTTCGTTGGTCTTGAACAATCGTTCTTTGCAGAATTTCAGCAGTTCGAGGGCTTTGGAGGTGTAGGCCGACAACTGGTCGATGTCGCAGTTGTCCGATTCCATCTTGCGCACGATCGTCTCCAATTCCATCACCGCATCCTTATATGTTCTCTCTTCCATAGTTCTGATAATTAATAATTAATTTTCCTGGTCCACCCGGCACGGCGTTCCGCCGTGCCGGGGAGGGTTGAGGAGTGATTCCTACCCCACACTCCGCTTCGCTCCGTGCGGGGTTATGATTGATACGCCCCTTCGGGGCTACATTTGACTCTTTTTTCTATTATTCGAAAAATTTTTATCCATTATAACCCATATCAGTCTTTGATACTTTTCACCTCGGAGGTCAGTGTGCCGTCGGCAAGGCGGGTCTGCACTATGTCGCCGGGCTGCACATCGGAGGCATTTCGGAGAGCTTTGCCGTTGACAAGCGTTATGCTGTAGCCTCGTTTGAGCGTGTTGTCCGGACTCAGCAGACGCACCATATTATCCAAGTTCTTAATCCGGAGCATCGGTTTCTCGGTAATCGACTTGCAGGCTGTCTCATAACGGTATCGAAGCATCTTCAATCGCTCTCCTTCTGCGGCAGTGCGCCGTGAAAGCACTCGTTCTATGTAATGTCCGATGTCGCTCAGGCGTTTCTCTGATTTCATCAGACCGGTCTGCACTCTTGCGGGGATAGTAGTCTCGATTGTAGCGAGGCGATATTTCTCACCCTTCAAGGCATCCGCGCTATATCGCGCTATCTTGCGCACGCTATCAAACGCTTCGTTATATGCATTGCGCAATGAGTCTATCAGCATCGCCGCCACAGCGGTCGGGGTCTTGCACCGCACGCAGGCTATCTCGTCAAGCACCGTGCGGTCGCGCTCATGACCGATGCCGACAACTACAGGCAACGGAAAAGTTGCCACTGCCTTAGCCAGTTCATAATCGTCGAAACCATTAAGGTCTGTAGTGGCCCCGCCTCCGCGTATTATCACCACACAATCCCAAAGGTCGATGGTGCTCATCACCATATCCAAGGCGTACATCACGCTTGCGGCGGTGCGTTCCCCTTGCATCACGGCGGGGAAAAGGAAGGGATAGAACTTGAAACCCTCGGGGGTATTGGTAAGTTGATTGATGAAGTCGCCATAACCGGCCGCTCCGGCAGCGGAAATCACCGCTACTCTCTGAGGGAGCATCGGAAACGGCAAAGATTTGTTCTCACCGATCACACCCTCGGCCGCGAGTTTGGCAAGGATCTCACGACGCAGCCGTTCGAGATCACCGACGGTATAGCTCGGGTCAATATCGCTGATTGTGAAGCTGAGTCCGTAGACGGGATGATGATTAGCCGAACCACGCACCATTACTTTCAATCCGGTGCCGATATCCCGGCCTGTAGCCGCATAGAATTTCCTGCGCAACGACATCAGGGTGTTGCTCCAGATCATGGCACGCATCTTGGCCACGGTGGTGCCGCCGGCATCTTTCTCCAGCAGTTCCATGTAGCAATGGCCACCGGCCACACGCAAGTCGCTGAGTTCAGCCGTGACCCATACACCCTGCAGACCCGGATTCTGCTTTATTGATGCAGCAATGAGATATTGCAGACGTTGCAGGGTCAAGGCATTATTCGCCTCCATATTCGCCAATCTCTTTCAGACCACCGGTGACAGGGTTGAATTCCGCGAACGAACGCTCTTTCTTTGCGCTGAAAAGCGTCGGCGCGAGACCGAATTTAACGCCAAACTGCGCTATCTCAAGCTCTTTTTCATAGAATGTCTTTCCCGATGATGTGACAGCGATTTCCGCGGCCCCGGGGATGTTGTAGATCACGGCATCCTTAGGCAGTTTCTTCTCCTCGCCCTTCGCATCTTTGGGAAGCTCCCCCTTGCGTGTAGTTTTAACAGTGATATAGACCGGATCTCCTGAATAATCATCAGCACCGACAAATCCTGCGAAGTCGCTCATACGGAAAAGTACCGTGCGGCCATCGCCCGTAGGGGTGAAAGTGAAAGTGCGGCTCACTGTCTCGGATTCCGACACGCCGAGAAACGCACCGGTCAGCACCTGCTCCTGATGCGAGAGGGAATTGAGCATTAGTTCGAGCTGTTTCCCATCAGTAGGCATCGTCTCGGCCGTGCCTCGTGTGAGCGAGATTTTTGCATCGCGAATCTCCATCAGACTCTCAGCGAGCATCTGAGCCTTTTTGGCAGAGCTTTGAGAGGCGATGAAGTCTTCATCCACATATTGAAGATATTCGTTGATATTGATATTGTCGATGCCCGACGGCCCGGTGCTCAGTGTTGATTCCGACCCTCCGTTGTTACCCGATACCTCCTTATTGATGGCAAGAAGCATACCGTTTTCGTCGACACATATCGAGGTCAACGCCCCCTGCTTGAGCTGCATCAGATACTGCTCGGAGTTATCAGCCACACCGTAAGGTCTCACCTTAACGCCGGTGATTACCCATGATTCGGAATCTTCCTTTATCACCTTGTCGGTGCCGATAAATTTCTTGGCATACTGATAGAAGGGGCCTGCCACGTTGACAGTGCGTTTGGCTGTAACCTCAATTTCAAGATTTGTGGTCGGCAACGTATAGACCAGACCATACTCGTTATGCTTGTCGGCAGTCAGAATTTTGGTTTGCTGGGCATTAGACTGCGCAGTCAGCAGTGAAAATGCCGCAAGGGCCAGTATCTTAGATGTTTTCATAATTATGCTTGCTGTTTTTTAGTTGCAATATTGTGGATTGCCCTGCCCACATAGTCGGCAATGTCACCGGCGGTAACTCCAAACTCTCCTATATCTTCTGCAGCGAGATCTCCGGCAAGTCCGTGGACATACACTCCGATGGTGGCGGCATGCTCCGGGCTGTATCCCTGGGCGAGGAAAGCGGCTATAATGCCGGTAAGCACATCGCCGGCTCCTGCAGTGGCCATGCCCGGATTTCCTGTCGGGTTGATATAAACGCTGCCGGTGGGTCTTATAGTCATTGTGTAATGCCCTTTGAGCACGATGATGATATTATATTGCCGCGCCATATCGATGGCCATCTTAAGGCGATCTTCCGAACTGCGTTGCTCTCCGAAAAGACGGTCGAATTCACCGATATGAGGAGTGATTATCGTCTTTGTAGGAAGGAGTGACAATAATGTCGGACGATTCGATATGCAGTTGAGGGCATCAGCATCAAGCACCAGCGGCGACTTGCATGATTTAAGCAGAGATTCGAGCGCATCTATCGTCACATCCCTGACGCCGATTCCCGGGCCCACGGCCACGGCCTGATGCTCATGGTGCAGACGCATATCGGATATGAAATTGTCGTTGCGGTCAGGTTCGAACATAGCTTCAGGCACGGCGGTCTGTAGCACCTGCATACCAATCTTCGGACCGTGCACCGTAGCAAGTCCGGCACCGCTCTTGAGCGTGGCACGCGCGCAGAGCACGGCAGCTCCCATCATCCCGATGCTGCCGCAGAACAGCATGGCCGACCCGTAATCGCGCTTACCCGTGAACGGCAGACGCTTATTGAGCAAAGGGCGGATATTGCGACGCTCCACAAGCCTATAGTCCGTACGCATCTCCTTGATCTTAGCCTCATCGAGGTCAATGTCAAGAAGTTTCCATTCGCCCAACACATCATAATTCTCCTCGAAGAAGAACGATAGCCTCGGAAACTGGAAAGCGAGCGTAAGGTCGGCATGTATTACATCGCGGCGGTAAACAAGAGTGTTGTCTTCTCCAAAAAGTCCCGACGGAATATCGATCGAGACAACAAAAGCACCTGACTCGTTGATATATTTTGCCACAAAGGCAAATCCCCCTTTCAGCGGCTCGTTGAGGCCGGAACCGAAAAGGCCGTCGATCACCACATCCTTGCTGCTGAGGTAGGGAGGGTTGAATTGGTGAGTGATCTCGGTGAAGTCCACCCCATCGATTGCAATGAGTTTTTTGCGCTCTTCGCTGCAGTCGGGGCTGAGCTTAGTGACAGACTGCCCGTTGACATTGCGGGCTATATTGAAAAGAAATACCTCCACATTTCTGTATCCCCGCTCGATAAGCATCCGGGCCACAGCGAGGGCGTCGCCGCCGTTGTTGCCCGATCCTGCCATCACCACAAACCGCTGTCCCGGCAAGAAACGCGAGTTGAGTTCATCGGTGACAAGTTCGGCCGCACGCTCCATCAGGTCGATCGAGCTGATTTGCTGCGCCTCACAGGTGGCGGCATCAAGTTCTTGTATAGCTGCTGAGGTAAATATCTTCATCCTTAATGTTCTTCTTAAATTGCAATGAGCAATAACTGTGGTCGGGAATCTTATATAATTAAACTGCTCCCTATCAATTATCCTACAAATTTAACATCCTGCTCCCAATAATCCAAATCGTGTCTGCTAAAAGAGGTGAAAAACGACGAAACCGCGCCGTAACGGATTACGACGCGGTCTGCTGTATAAGTTTCGATTTCGATTACTCTGCTTTGCCGTTGCTGCCGAGTACGTTGATAATCTTCTCTTTGTAGAGTTTCTCCATCTCGTCGCGAGCCGGGCCGAGATATTTACGGGGATCGAACTCTGCGGGTTTCTCCTCGAATACTTTGCGGATAGCGGCTGTCATTGCGAGACGGCTGTCAGAGTCGATGTTGATCTTACATACATCCATCTTTGCTGCTTTGCGGAGCTCCTCTTCGGGAATACCAATTGCGTTGGGGAGCTTGCCACCGTGAGTGTTGATGATGTCAACATACTCCTGGGGAACTGAAGAAGAACCGTGGAGCACGATGGGGAATCCGGGGATCTTAGCCTCTACACCCTCAAGAACGTCGAATGCCAACGGCGGGGGAACGAGACGACCGGTCTTCGGATCGCGTGTGCACTGCTCGGGAGTGAATTTGTATGCACCGTGAGATGTACCGATCGAGATAGCAAGGCTGTCAACACCTGTGCGGGTAACGAAGTCTACTACCTCTTCAGGATCAGTGTAGGTGTGGTGGTCTGAGCTTACCTCATCCTCTACACCGGCGAGAACACCGAGCTCACCCTCTACAGTCACACCATATTTGTGAGCGTATTCGCAAACTTTCTTTGTGAGCTCCACATTCTCCTCGTAGGGAAGGTGGCTACCGTCGATCATTACAGATGAGAATCCGTTGTCTACGCAGTCTTTGCAAAGCTCGAAGCTGTCACCGTGGTCGAGATGAAGCACGATTTCGGGTTTTTCCCAGCCGAGTGATTTAGCATATTCCACAGCACCCTGAGCCATGTAGCGGAGAAGGATGGCGTTAGCGTAATTACGGGCACCCTTTGAAACCTGAAGGATTACCGGAGATTTGGTGTCGGCTGCAGCCTTGATGATGGCCTGAAGCTGCTCCATGTTATTGAAATTGAACGCGGGGATGGCATATCCGCCGTGAACTGCTTTTGCAAACATCTCTTTGGTGTTTACAAGTCCTAAGCTTTTGTAATCTACCATGGGTATAATATTTTATTATCTGGTTATG
>JAIEAO010000090.1 GCA_029071345.1 Muribaculaceae bacterium
GTTAAAAAATAGTTTTCTAATTTGCAAATATTACTAAAATATTCGCACACTTGCAGAGTCCACTGGAAAGTGCAAATTTGCCCAATTTCCAATATAATCAACATTCAGAACCATTATTCGGTTCGTACTTCAATCCTTTCATTATAAATATAAGCCTACCCTCGCCTGCCTTCCAACTCTTGCCGACAATGATCTGCGATCCGGCTTTCTTCTCATAGACATCAGTAATCTCAAGAGCCACATCTCTCGTGGCTCCATAGCGTGAAGCAAAACGATAGATGATCCACAACGGATCGGGGGAATCAGCAATCGTCTGTAAAGATAAAAAATCATCAGCCGGCAGTAATTCCTCTTCCGCCCATTTCAATATTTGCTCTTCAGACTGCAGATTTGCGATTGTGGTGCTTATAGCTTTTCGTGCTCCTTTCCATCTCTGCTCAATAGCAGGAAGGAGTTCGTTGCGAATATAATTTCTCCGATAGTCAGAAGTGAGGTTCGAAGAATCGGTGACATAATCCACTCCGTTCTCTGTCAGATATGTCTCTATGTCCTTGCGTGAAAAAGTAAGTAACGGGCGGATTACCACTCCGTTATCTTCCACCATCCCTTTAAGCCCCTTCACTCCTGAGCCACGAAAAAGGTTAAGTAACAATGTCTCGATATTGTCATCCGCATTATGTGCAACCGCTATCCTGTCAAAACCGGATTCTTTCAGAAGACTGCGGAAATAATCGTAACGAAGGTCGCGGCAGGCCATCTCGACTGAGATTCCGGGTTTACTACTGAGGGCATTGACATCAAAATCTACTATATTAAGAGGTATATCCAGATGCCGGCATAGAGATTCCACATAATGCTGATCACGCATACTTTCCTCTCCGCGCAGATGAAAATTACAATGCACAGCCTGAACCTGAAGCCTCATCTCGCTTAAAATATGAAGAAGTGCACAGCTATCCGCGCCACCGCTTACTCCGATTATAAGCCGTGACACACCTTTACCATTCAGCAGTTTACGAACTCTGACGGCCATCTTGGCCGATATACCCTTTTTCCTTTTCACGATGACAAATTTAGCAATTATTAGCGATTCCGCCAACATTCCCTCTCTTCGCGAGCAAGCAAAGAGAGAATGCCGGGCACAGGACCGGGTCGTGGACGATGCCCCACTCCGACTCTCCACAAAATTAACAAATAATTTTTTCGTTAAACAAAATAACACTCTACGTTGTTATAAGATAAAAACCCGAACTAACCGGGTGCGCTATGCGCCGTGGTAAGGGAGGATAAGAACTTAAACAATTAATAATAAAATAAAGAAAAATTATGGCTAAGAAATGGATTTGCACAGTGTGCGGTTACATTGCAGAAGGTGAAGAGGCTCCCGAAAAATGCCCTCAGTGCAACGCTCCCCGTTCTAAATTCAAAGAGATGAACGAAGACGAGCTCCTGAAATTCGTTACAGAGCACGAAATCGGCGTAGCTAAAGGCACAAGCGAGGAGATGATCAAAGACCTCAACAACCACTTCCTGGGCGAATGCACCGAGGTTGGTATGTATCTCGCAATGTCTCGTCAGGCTGACCGCGAGGGTTATCCCGAAATCGCTGACGCTTTCAAGCGTTACGCATGGGAAGAGGCTGAGCACGCTGCTAAGTTTGCAGAGCTCCTCGGCGATATGGTGTGGGACACTAAGACCAACCTTGAAAAACGTATGCACGCTGAGGCCGGTGCAAATGCCGACAAGATGCGCATTGCCAAGAATGCAAAAGAGCAGAACCTCGACGCTATCCACGACACAGTTCACGAGATGGCTAAGGATGAGGCTCGTCACGGCCGTGGCTTCAAAGGTCTCTACGACCGCTACTTCGGTTAATTCCCAAGCTCTTAACGCCGTTGCATAGATTGAAAACTTACTGAGTAAATCTATCGCGCAAAAAGTAATTTATTGAATCAATACCAACCGGCACACTTGACATCAGGCGTGCCGGTTTGTTATTATCTTTTTCCTCTTTTACGATATTTTGCATAATTTTGCAGAAAATTAAATTTATGGCGAGAATTTTAGCGATAGATTACGGTCGGAAGCGTTGCGGCATTGCCGTGACAGACACTCTGCAGATTATAGCGAACGGTCTGCCGACAGTGCCGACTCATCAACTGATGGATTTCCTCAAGGAGTATTGCGGACGCGAGGAGGTTGAGATGATTATTGTGGGAGAACCGCGTCAGATGGACGGCACCCCTTCGGAATCAGCACGATATATAGAGCCTTTCCTGAAGCGTCTCGCAAAAGAGATGCCTGATATGAGGGTCATTCGTCGCGATGAGAGGTTTACGTCTGTTATAGCACACCGCGAAATGATTGCTGCCGGTTTCCGTAAAAGCCAACGTCAGGAGAAAGGTCGCGCAGATGAAATGTCGGCGGTAATCATACTTACGGAATACTTGCAGAACCGCTGAAATTTTCGTAACTTTGCGGTGAGTCAAAATGCCTCCGGCCTCCGGCCGACGCTACGTTTTTTTGCTCACTCGCGAATTTTTACAAAATTTGCGCTGAATCAATTTTCACATAAGTTGGTAGTTAATCAATCGACATTCATTAACTATTAACCATTAACTGTTAACTACTGAAAGAGATGGTTTTACCTGTTTACGTTTACGGTCATCCGGTGCTTCGCAAGGAAGCTGAGGATATCGACCCTGATTATCCCGGTCTTGACAAACTTATCAAAGATATGTGGGAGACGATGTATTTCACCGAAGGTGTCGGACTTGCGGCTCCGCAGATAGGTAAATCCATAAGTCTCATAGTAATCGACGGCTCCGTTTTAGGAAACGATTTCCCGGAGTGCAAGGACTCGAAGATGTGTCTTATCAATCCCGAACTTGAGATTATAGAAGATCAGGAACCTATAAGCCGCAGCGAAGGATGTCTTTCGTTACCGGGAATGTCTGAAAATGTGAAAAGAATCGAACATGTGCGCCTCAACTGGCTGGACGAGAATTTCGAGGAGCATGAGAAGGAGTTCACCGGCTATCTCGCCCGCATAATCCAGCATGAGTTCGATCATCTTCTCGGAACGGTCTACACAGACCGCATCTCACCCGTCCGCAAGCAGATGGTGCGCAATAAACTCAACAATCTCGCCCGCGGCAAAGTGAAGTGCGATTACCGCACCGTTTCCGCCGGACATAAATAAAACCAATAATGGCTGACGACAAAAAAATAATTTTCTCGATGGTGGGTGTGAGCAAAATCATACCTCCACAGCGACAGATTCTTAAAAACATCTATCTGTCGTTTTTCTACGGCGCTAAAATAGGTATTATCGGTCTCAACGGCTCAGGTAAATCAACGTTGCTCAAAATCATTGCCGGCATTGACAAAAGCTATCAGGGCAATGTAGTGTTCTCACCCGGTTACAGCGTAGGCTATCTGGAACAGGAACCGAAGCTCGACCCGGAAAAGACTGTCAAGGAGGTGGTGCAGGAGGGCGTGCAGCCTATCATGGACCTTCTGAAAGAGTATGACGAGGTTAACAACGCATTCGCAGATCCGGCTGTACTTGAGGACCCTGAGGCTATGGATAAGCTCATAGCCCGTCAGGCCGAGATTCAGGATAAACTCGATGCCACCGATGCGTGGAATATCGACAATAAACTCGAGCGCGCTATGGATGCCCTCCGCTGTCCTCCGGACGATAAGAAAATCGCAGTGCTTTCAGGAGGTGAGAAACGCCGCGTGGCTCTATGCCGTCTGCTGCTGCAACAGCCTGACATCCTCCTGCTCGACGAGCCTACCAACCACCTTGACGCAGAGTCTATCGACTGGCTCGAACAGCATCTTCAGCAATATCCCGGTACGGTCATCGCCGTTACTCACGACCGCTACTTCCTCGACCATGTGGCCGGTTGGATTCTTGAGCTTGACCGAGGCGAGGGTATTCCATGGAAGGGTAACTACTCCTCATGGCTCGACCAGAAGACTCAGCGCATGGCGCAGGAGGAGAAACAGGCAAGCAAACGTCGCAAGACTCTTGAGCGCGAGTTGGAATGGGTGCGCATGGCTCCCAAAGCTCGTCAGGCCAAAGGTAAAGCCCGTCTGTCGAGCTATGACCGCCTGATGAACGAGGACCAGAAAGAGCGTGAAGAGAAACTGGAAATCTATATCCCCAACGGACCCCGTCTGGGCAACAAGGTTATCGAGGCCAAGCATCTCGCCAAGGCATACGATGACAAAGCTCTCTTTACCGACCTCAACTTCATGCTTCCGCCTAACGGCATTGTCGGCGTGATCGGTCCGAACGGTGCAGGTAAGACTACCCTTTTCCGCCTCATCATGGGTCAGGAGAAACAGGATGCCGGAGAGTTTGAGGTTGGAGAAACCGTAAAGATTGCATACGTTGACCAGAACCATAAAGATCTATCACCGGAAAAGAGCGTTTACGAGGTAATCTCGCAGGGTGTCGAGTCATTCCGCATGGGTGGCCGCGACATGAACGCCCGCGCTTATCTGAGCAAATTCAACTTCACCGGCGCAGATCAGGAGAAGAAAATCGGAGTGCTATCCGGTGGTGAGCGCAACCGTCTTCACCTTGCAATGGCACTCAAGGAAGAGGGCAACGTGCTTCTTCTCGATGAGCCGACCAACGATATTGACGTTAACACTCTCCGTGCTCTTGAAGAAGGCTTGGAGAACTTCGCCGGCTGTGCCGTTGTAGTAAGCCACGACCGTTGGTTCCTCGACCGTATCGCCACTCATATCCTTGCTTTCGAGGGAGACAGTCAGGTTACATATTTCGAGGGTTCTTACTCGGAATACGAGGAATTCAAGAAGAAACGCGATGGAGGTCTTGACACTCCACACCGCATCCGATATAAGAAACTCACCAAATAACATAACCACAGGGGGATGGCAACCGCAATGCTATCCCCTCTTTAATTAAATACTTATGGAAAAAAAAAGAATAGCCATCGTTGGCTACGGAAATATCGGCCGCTATACACTTGAGGCCGTTGCAGCCTCACCCGATTTCGAAATAGCAGGTATCATCCGCCGCAACCCGGCAGACCGTGGTGATATACCGGCAGAGATTCCGGTGGTCGGCTCAATCAAGGAGCTTGATAAAGTGGATGTAGCCATCCTCGCCACTCCGACACGAAGCGTTGAGGAACACGCTAATGAAATTCTCGCAATGGGAATAAATACCGTTGACTCTTTTGATATTCACACTCAAATTCCCGCTCTCCGCAAACGCCTCGATGCAAAAGCTAAGGAAGGAAATGCTGTGGCAGTGCTCTCAGCCGGTTGGGATCCGGGAAGCGACTCGGTGGTGCGTGCTCTCCTTGAAGCTATCGCACCGAAAGGTATCACATACACCAACTTCGGCCCCGGTATGAGCATGGGTCACACAGTGGCTGTGAAATCTAAAGAAGGTGTGAAGGATGCTCTTTCGATGACAATTCCTTTGGGCACTGGCATTCACCGCCGCATGGTTTATGTGGAACTTCTGCCTGGTTACGAACTGGAAACAGTGGCAAAAGCAGTTAAGGAAGACCCTTACTTCGCCTCTGATGAGACTCATGTGATGGCGGTTGAAAGTGTCGATGCATTGAAAGACATGGGTCATGGTGTCAACATGGTTCGCAAAGGAGTTTCAGGCAAGACCCACAGCCAACGCTTCGAATTCGATATGGCCATAAACAACCCGGCCCTTACGGCTCAGATCCTCGTGGCCTGTGCCCGCGCCACATTCCGTCTCCAGCCCGGTTGCTACACGATGATTGAAATACCAGTCATCGACCTCCTCCCCGGCGACCGCGATGCTTGGATCCACCTCGTCTAATCCCCTCATATTTATAATTTAACAACCGGCGCACTTAATAGAATTTTAATGCGCCGGTTTTATAATAATGGAACACTAATCTAAAACATCAAATGAAACTTTTTAAATATATGTTTTGTTATATAAAAACAAGGTATTAACTTTGCATATCCATTAACTACTTGCTTAAATATGGAAATCCAACCCCGATTTGAAGTAAAATACCTCGAAGAAGCGGTCAGTTTCTTACAATCACTCCCCATTAAGGCGCGTACAAAGGTGCTTTATAATATTGTTAAGGCACAACATGAGAATGATCCGGAGTTATTTAAAAAGTTGACTGATGATATATGGGAATTTCGGACCCGTTATAACGGTGTAGCCTATCGGCTTTTCGCTTTTTGGGATAAAGATACAAAGGCAATGGTTATTGCCACTAACGGGTTGATTAAAAAGACTCAGAAAACTCCACCAAGAGAGATTCAACGAGCTGAAATGATTATGAAAACGTATTATGAACAGAAAGGTCAGTCTTAATATGGAAAAGATGAAAATTTATAGCCAAGAAGATGTATTAAACCTTACTCTTGGAACTAAAGGCACTCCCGAACGTGATGACTACGAAACAAAGGTTGATGATTATCTTGTAGGACTTGCTATTCGTAGGGCTCGGGAAGCACAGAATCTCACCCAGGAACAACTTGGAGAGCGTATTGGTGTTCAACGTTCCCGTATATGCAGCATTGAGCGAGGAACAAATCTGCGCCTTTCAACCATACGCAGAATCTTTTCAGCACTCGGTTTGGAGGTGAAACTGGATATTGCAAATATCCAGTCTATTCCACTTTGCTAATTACTTAATCTACTTTCTATAGATTATAGTATTATTTTTTGGTGCGGGCTGCGTGGACGATGCGCTGGATTTCGGGAGGAAGCGGTGTGGCGTTCGGACTGGTGAACTTCTCACCACTCCCCTCCCCACACATCTCACTTATTACTATTTAATTCCTCGAGCTTTGCGGCAAGCAGCGGACGCCAGTCGGTGTTGGTCGGCACATAGAGGCCGTGAATCCCTACTGACTCCGCACCTTCGATATTGCGCTTGCTGTCATCGACAAAAAGCGTTTCTTCGGGCTTCATTCCGTCTCGTCTCAGGACTTCAAGATATATATCTTTCGATGGCTTATACAGCTTCATTTCGCAACTCAAAAACAGTGAATCGAAATAGTCCGAAATCGGTTTACCCTCCTCACTGAACGCTTTGCTGTCGGTGAACGCCATCATGAATGGATTGGTGTTCGAAAGGAGTCCGAGATGATAATTCTTGCGTAGTTCCTCTAAAGCATGAAGCTTATAGAGAGGAGTTGATTTATAGAATCCTTGCCAGCATCGGGCAGCCTCGTTGAGCGATATATGATCACGGCCGGCTATCTCCGCCATCTTCTCGCAGAATTCTTCTTCACCTATACGCCCTATCTCAAGATCAAGAAAACAGCCTTGCTGTTCATATTTTCCCAGATATTTATCAGTGTCGACCCCTAAGGCACGGAACCGCTCGAGAGCCTGGTCTGTGTCCTGATCAAAGATGACACCTCCCATATCGAACAATATATTCTTAATCATTGCATCTAATGTTTAATGTTAAATGTAAAATGTTGAATGTGTAATGTTTAATGAGGAATGAGAAACAATAATTAAAGTCGGACACCTACGCCCAACATCAGATTCTGCGGGTCTTTGAAGTCGCCGAGACGGTAACCGACATTGAGATAAACATTTTTGGTTACAAACGTTTTCAGCGTCAATGATTGATAAAACCTCTTATCCCCTTTCGGATTGATGATATTAACACCAATTCCGGCATTGACAGAGAATATCGGCATCGTCAATTCTGCATGAGCCGATGCACCGATGCTTATTTGCTTACCAAATGGTGGACGCTGGAATTTTATATTTTCATCCCAACTGCCGTCAACCCAGTAAGGGGCGAGACCGGCACTCTCATCCCATTGCATATCAAGCGCAGGACCGATCGATACAAATCTGTTTAGCTTATAAGACGGAGCAAATTGCAGTCCTAACACACCGAACTTACCCGGGCATAGCTGAGCCTGCTCCGTCTCTCCTACCACTACGGCACGCTTACGCCACGCGCCATAAGCCATGATGTCGTAATACCAGCGGTGCTTGTCAGCCTCTTTCTCAAGTGCCCTATTATCTGCATCAGTTTCCTTTTGCGGATTAAGTAAATAGACCACGCCTATATTCGCGCCTATGGTGTTTACTCCGGCATTGGGCCACGATGTGTTACCGTTTGAGTAATGGATGGCTCCAACCCCCAAAGATAACTGCCAGCGGTCTGTGATGGAGTAATGCAATTTCAATCCGAGGCCTATATGAGCCGTGACAGATGTGCTGACTGATCTATTATAATTATAATCGTAAGAGTTTATATCACAATGCTTCCAACCGAAGGCCGCACCGAACTGCCACTCATAGCCAAGCCATAAATTACGATTGAAATGCACTATCGGAGCACCTTGATAAACATACAGCGAAACGGGATTACCAAGCAATTCATCGGCAAAATATGTGGAAGGAGCTATTCCTAAGCCCTGATATAATCCACGATATAAAATCCCTTCGCGCGAGTCGGGATTGAAAGTGAAATCTGCTCTTACCGCACCCCCTAATGTAGATTTAATTGCTTTAAGCCGCGTATTGTCACCACGAAGGAATTCGTTGGTGCCGATTACTCTACCTCCAGAGATTTCTGCACCTATCCTGAATTCCGGCATCTTTGAAAACCCGGAAGGTATAGTGTCATTCGCCTGTGCGCCAAAAGCTATTGCGCCCGCACAAGATGCCAACAATAAATTAGTGCACCTTTTCAATCCGTATATCATAGCTGACAGGATATAGTGATGTTACGTTAAAATTGGCAACAATTTGCCGATCGAGTATCTCGTTCAGATAAGTAATTGAGCACGCAGCCTTGGCCTGAACATAAGTGACATCACTATAGACTCTGACCACTGTATTAGCAGGAACTTCTATCATCACCTTGTGCATGTAGTCGGGGCGGCGATACGTGTACCTGATATCCGCTTTCAATCCCTCTTTCTTTTCCCATACCCATTGGCCGTTTTCATAAACAGGCACTTCTATCGGCAAAACATCAGCATACAGCCATGTCGAATACCGGTCAGGAACAGCTATAATCTCAGCCATGGCATTGATATAAGGATAATCCTCCCACTCTTTATCTGATTCCGACTGATTATTAATCTGCACGGTCGACGTCTTAACCAACGTCGATTCAGTCAGTACGGGATCGCCATGATACTCTACATTCTGAAGAACTAACGGACGACCGGGAAGGATGTTGACACCAATCGTCTTGACCGCGAAACTGTAGTCAAGCCTTATACCTGTATTCCATGCATAATCTGACGTGTTGCAGATACTTCGGATTATAAGCTGTGTGCCGTTATGAATGAGTTCCATTTTGTTGAAATTAGTCTCATACACAATCTTAGCAACCTCCGAAGCAGGAGATTTAGCATCTATTATACTTCCTGAATGATCATAATAGGTGCAATATTTGTTACTTTCACCTATTAAATCAAACGAAATTCTCTCAAGACCTTTGGTTGGTATACTAAAGACAGCCTCGCCACCATCACCCTCGATTGTGGCCGACTGATCGTCGGGCATTAGGGGCTCTTCAAGAAATACATCGTTGTTGCAACCGGCCAATGCCACCATCAGCCACAGCCCACCCAACATCAATCCATATCTTTTCTTCATCAATATATTCGTCTGTGTGTTAAAATAGCGGATTTATGCAATCCCAAAATTACAAATAATTTCCCTATTCCATAGCATTTTGACATACATTAACAATGCTAACGAATTATTAAGATGTCTTTAAAACGTAAAGACTTATAGAAAAGAAGCCACTGCCCGGATTTTAGCCAACCGCGCAAGAAAATTAGGATCAGATTTAGCTATTTGCTTATTATACTCGGCTTGCAATCTAAGCCATAAATCAGCTTCGATTCCGAGTGCAGCTTCAAATAGCAAAGCATATTCAGTGGTAACAGATCGTTTTCCGTTCAAAACCTCATTCAGCACTGATGCTGGAATACCAATCTCATTGGCTAACGCTTTCTGAGAAATCCCTCTGAATTCAATCTCATCCTTTATCATCTCCCCGGGATGAATTGCAACATTCGGAATGATATTATTGGCAATCATATTAGGTTTCACACCTTCTATCTTAACTTCCATAACTTTTACTTATAATGATTTGACAACTCAACTACATTGCACACTGTCAATATAGGCTCATTATTATTAACCTCAACAGTAAATTCTATGCGATATTTATCATTTACCCTTACGGAACTTCTTCCTGCTTTATCGCCTGTTAACACTTCATAATTTAGAGAATGGATCTTCCAAAGAGCTTCTATCGAAGAGGACATCTTTAGAAAATTAATCGCCTTTTGATACCGCCTTATTATATCCGGTTGAAAACGATGTTTCTTATCAGGACTTTTCCCCTCTTCATATAAACACCTTAATTGATCTGTCTCGAAAGTAACTATCATGTAATATTAATAAGTGATGCAAAAATAAGAATAATTTTATAAATTCGCAAATTTGAGAATTTATTATTTACAAAAAATACTATCCAATGATATTCAGAGGATAGTATAGGATTTATATAAATAAGAATTTTTAGAAGACGATGCGACCTTTTTTGGCTTGTTCGAGCATCTTCTTTCCGGGAACGAGGTAAACCTCCAATCTTCGGTTCTTCTCACGATTGGCAAGCGAGGTGTTTTCTTCAAGAGGCATATCATCGCTATAGGCGTATGAGAAGAGATAGCGCGTGTCACATCCTTCTTTCACGAACCAATCGAACAAGGCTGTGGAGCGTTGCTCAGTGATATGCTCGCGATATTTTTCCGAACCTGTATTGTCAGTATGCATCACCAGAAGCACCCGGTACATGTCCGGCTCCTTAAGATATCGCTTAAGGGGGGCAAGGAGATGAGCCGCATCTTTACGCACCTCCACCTCATTAGGATCAAACAGCTTGGATGCGGGAATCGTAATCAGCAACACCTCTTTGTTTCGGTAGGTCTCTACCATCGATGAATTCCGCGCATTATATTCTTTATTGTAAAGACGGTTTCTCCCCTCTTTCTCTTGAAACTTTCTGATAAGATCCGCACTCTTTGCATCAAGCTCGACACTATTGATCATCTCGATAAACGAAAGTTCGTCGAGATCATCGAAGCGTGAAAGCGAGGTCTGCGCCCAAGCCGTCTGACACCCGAGCAGCATGGCAGACACCGCCAATCCTTTAAAAAATATCTTCAATCGATTCTTCATATTGCAATTCTCCTCTTACGATCAAGTCGATATCCTTAGGATCCATCATCACTTCCCCATCTTTCTTGATCTCTTTAGCGACATAAGCCGTGAGTTTATCTACGTCTAATTCCTCCTCATCAGTGACGCCGGCATCGATCTTAAGATAGCCGTTGCGTTCGTACCAATCCCAGATTATATCGATCACATACAGAATCTCATCATTTGTATACTGCGCGCTTACGTCCTGCGGTAATGTTTCGCGGATGAACTTTACTGCATCATCCTCATCATATTTCATCAATTCACTCATCTTATTTCTCAGTTTTCTTATTCAAGTCCAGCAATCCTTCGGGCAATGACGTATTTATAATCCCGTTTTCCTGATCTATATCCACTATAAAGTCATCGACAAGCGGAATAAACACCTCTTCATCATCGGGAGTCTTAACCACGAGCAATTCATTTTCCGTCGCGCTGTCGATATACTCCAGCACTCCTATCTCGCCGAAATTATGATCCACAACCCTGAACCCTTCGAGGTCATCATCAAGCAGCATATCTTCGCCACCATATTCCTCCAGTGCCGTCCGGGGCGCATATATCAGTGAATTCACCAATTCATTGGCATCTTCCACAGAGTCGACTCCTTCGAGTTTTATAAGGTAGGAGGAAGCTCCTTTGGGGCGGATGCTTTCTGCATAGAACGGCACAGGAATACCATCTGTCTCTATGATAAGAGGATGCTTGTCTTCCACATATTCCGGGTCAACTTCAAGCAGAGCATTCAGCTCACCTTTCAGCGCGTGGGTTTTCTGAAACTTTCCTATCTCTACTAATTCTTTTTTCTCAATCATAGCATTACAGTTTTAAGTTTTCGGTTTTCGGTTTTCAGTTCTTATTCTATATCTGAAAACTGAAAACTTACCACTGAAAACTTCTCATCAGTCATCTATTCTAATGATTTTTGCACCTAATCGGTTCAATCGCTGGTCGATGTTTTCATATCCTCGATCGATCTGACCGATATTTTGAATCTTGCTCGTGCCCTTCGCACCCATTGCGGCAATCAGCATCGCGATTCCGGCACGAATATCAGGAGAAACCATATCCGTGGCTTTGAGACAGTTGAATTTACCGGCTCCGATCACCACCGCGCGGTGAGGATCACAGAGGATCACTCTGGCACCCATATCAAGGAGTTTATCCACGAAGAAAAGTCGACTCTCGAACATCTTCTGGTGTATGAGCACGCTTCCTCGTGCCTGCGTGCAAACCACAAGGAAGATACTGATAAGGTCGGGTGATAAGCCGGGCCATGTGGCATCGGCAATCGTAAGCGTCGAGCCATCGATGAAGTTTTCAATTTCGTAAATCTCCTCCTGATTGATGCGGATATCATCACCCTCGATCTGCAGGTGAACGCCAATCCTCTCGAACATTTCCGGCATGAGACCGAGATCTTTAACGCCGACATTCTTGATAAGCAGGTTTGAGCCGGTCATGGCCGCCATGCCGATGAAACTGCCCACCTCGATCATGTCGGGCAGCAATCTATGTTCTGCACCGCCCAAACGCTCTTGCCCATGAATGGTAAGGAGATTGGATCCTATACCTTCAATCTTCGCCCCCATTTGGGTTAGCATCCGGCAGAGCTGCTGGATATAAGGTTCGCACGCGGCATTATAGATAGTGGTGACACCCTCCGCAAGCACGGCTGCAAGGATAATATTGGCGGTGCCTGTAACTGATGCCTCGTCAAGGAGCATATAGTCTCCTTTCAATCTTCCGGGCGATGATATGCGGTAAAGGCGTTCATCAGATATATACTCGAATGATGCCCCTAATTTTTGCAGACCGATGAAGTGTGTGTCGAGACGTCGCCGGCCGATCTTGTCGCCTCCGGGTTTGGGAAGCACGGCCTCTCCGAATCGCGCAACCAATGGTCCGAGAATCATGACAGAACCACGCAATGACGCTGCCTTTTTGCGATATTCCGGAGTGTGGATATATTTGATGTCGATATCGTCGGCCTGAAATTCACAAGTGCTATCATCGATATATCTCACCTTCACTCCCATCTCCGACATAAGATTGATGAGATTGGTGACATCCATGATGCGCGGAAGGTTTGAAATCACCACCTTCTCAGATGTGAGAAGTGTGGCGCATATCACCTCCAATGCCTCATTTTTGGCACCACGCGGACTGATTTCACCGGTCAGCCGGTGCCCACCTTCAACAATAAAACTGCTCATTTCTTCTTCTTTTTACCTTTAGGCTGATTTACGGGTGTGGCTTCTTTGAACTCATGCAGCAGATAAGTGTTCGGATCCAGATCTATCCGCCCCTCGGAATATTCCCTGAGGTCTCGCAGAATCTTGGCGTCGTCCACACCCTCTTTGTTGTGAATCAGCATCAGTTTCTTCATATGATGGGCAATCATGGAAATCAACAGATCTTTCTCTTCACCCGGCTCCATATCGCCTACCACTTCAATCATCTTCTCAATGCTTTTGCCGTAATGACGGTAACGCATCGGGCCGGCGGTGTAAGGTATCGGATAAGGCTTCGGATTTAATTTTTCCTTGGTGATGACCTCGCACGGGAAGTCGACATCAAGTTGAAAATTCGATATAATATTGATCTGATCCCAAATCTGCGAATAATCGTTATTATCCTTAACCAATTCGGGGAAAAGGTTAGCCATTATATTTGCAATCCCGTAGGCACAACGCGTGCGCTCTTCCCGATCTTCTATACTCAGACAGTAATCCACCATCTTCTGCACATTGCGTCCGAATTCGGGGAGCACCATCTTTTTCATTTCCGTATTATATGGTATCATGCTTTTTAGTTTTCAGTCTTTGGTTTTCAGTAAAGTTAATCAAATTTTTGCTTTCGGCACAGTGGTCTGATATTCTTTGAGATATTCAGGCACTGAGTATGCTATATCCAGAAAATCACTCTCTCTGAATGCTTTCTCCGATAAGGCGAGCATGTCTTTCGCCATCGGCTCCAGACCATCCATCCAACGGGCATTAGGCGATTTGATAACCTCTTTTGCCTTTTCAGCACCGTCACCCATAAACCAGACTTCTTTCTCAGTCAATATCGAGGCATAGGATGTTTCATCAAGAATCATCGGGCCGGGACCCTCAAGAGCATTCAATGCAAAATCGTAAGCACCGGTAAACACTTCCATCCTTCGGGCATCAATCATAGGGGCAAGAATCTCCTCGCCGGTGAAATTCATGTTCCGGAACATCGCCTTTACCGCCAGAATCTTCAGTGTGCTTACTCCGATCAACGGTATTCCGAGACTGAACGCAAGCCCTTTGGCAAGTGACAGACCGATACGCAGGCCGGTGTATGAGCCCGGACCGATGCTGACAGCCACTGCATCCAGTTTCCATTCCTTGCGCTGCACCTCCTCCATCGCCCGGTCTACATACGGGGCAAGGAGCTCGGCATGCTTCATTCCGTCGCTGTTCGACAGATCAAACTCCAATACGCCGTCGCGTGTCAATGCCACGGAGCAGGTCTTTCCTGAAGTTTCAATGTTTAATATCGTAGCCATAGTTATATGCTGCTTTATAAAATTTCATTGTTATTTTTCTTCCAACTGCTGGCGAACCGATTCCTCGTGAATGTCCGCCAATATAGTCTGCACAAATTTCTTGCCGAGTTTCAATCCTTCGGCCATCTCCACCCTGTTTTTAATAAGGTCGCTGTATCTTTCAGGCTGCACCACCGACATGCCGTGCTCTTTCTTATATTGCCCGATTTCGCGCGATACATCCATGCGACGTGCAAGAAGATCGAGAAGTTCCCCGTCGATGGCATCGAGTCGCTGTCGCAGTTCGCCGAGGCTTTCAGTCGTTACGACCTTGTCACGGATCTCAAGAGACCCGAGCACTTTTCCTAATTCCACCGGGGTCAGCTGCTGGTCTTTATCACTCAGTGCGCAATCCGGACTGCAATGGCTTTCTATGATCAGTCCATCGAAATTCATATTGAGCGCCTGCTGCGAGAGCCGGCCTATCAGTTCTCTTTTGCCTCCGATATGGCTCGGGTCGCAAATCACTGTCATCTCGGGCATTCGCCGTTTCAACTCTATCGGAATTCTCCATTCGGGAGGATTTCGGAAGATATGGGGACCGTATGCACTGAAGCCTCTGTGAATTGCACCCAATCTTAATATACCGGCGCGTTGCAGACGCTCTATCGCTCCGATCCATAACTCGAGATCAGGATTTACAGGGTTCTTAACAAGCACGGCAATCGAATCTCGTTTCTCTTGAGGATACTTTGCCAACTCGTCGGCAATCTCCTGAACGGCAAATGGGTTGGCAGTGGTTCTGGCTCCAATCCAGAGCACATCGACATCCGATGCCAACGCTTCGCGGACATGGCGCGCATTAGCCACCTCTGTCGCCACAAGCATCCCGGTTTCGGCCTTGACCTTTCTGAGCCATTCCAGTGCCTGACTCCCGACACCCTCGAAACCACCCGGTTTTGTGCGGGGTTTCCATATTCCGGCGCGGAATATTTTGATACCCATCGCAGAGAGTTCGCGGGCAGTCTGCATAATCTGGGCTTCGCTTTCAGCGCTGCATGGTCCGGCAAGCACCAGCGGTTTCTTTTCAAGTATTTCCTGATCAAACAGCTTCATCATTGCCCTCCGATAGTTGATATGATACGGAATCTGCACATCTCATGCCGTCGATCGCAGCGGAGACGATACCTCCGGCATATCCCGCCCCTTCTCCGGCCGGATAAAGCCCTTTGATATCGATATGCTCCAGCGTATCTTTATCGCGCGGTATGCGCACAGGCGATGATGTGCGCGATTCAAGCCCGACCAAGATTGCATCGTTGGTGAGAAATCCCGGACATTTACGCCCGAAATCTTTGAAGCCTTCTCTGAGTCGCCAGGAGATGAACGGAGGGAAAAGACGGTTGAAGTCTGCAGAATGTATTCCGGGAGCATAAGTAGTCGGAGGCAACGATGTAGAAGTCTTACCATCGGTAAAATCTTTCATCCTCTGCGCCGGCGCATTGATGCTGTTGCCGGATGCCTCGAAAAACTTACGTTCCAAATCTTCCTGAAGTTGCAGGATCTCAAGGTCTCCGTATTCCGCATATTCCGGGAAATCTCCCGGGCGAATTTCCACCACCATTCCGGAATTAGCCTTCTCGCCGGCGCGTGCCGATGCCGACATTCCGTTAACCACCAGCTCACCTTTACCGCTCCCCGCCGGCACTATGACTCCACCGGGGCACATACAGAATGAGTAGACACCTCTCCCATCAACCTGAGTTACGTAGTTATATTCAGCCGCAGGAAGATATTTACCTCTCCCACTCCCGGAATGATACTGGAGTTTATCGATAAGCGACTGCGGATGCTCCAGACGAACACCCATCGCTATACCCTTAGCCTCCATTTTCAAACCTTCGGCGTGAAGACTTCTGACTGTATCGTGAGCTGAATGACCGATTGCCAATATTACGGCATCACCTTCGATACGCTCTCCGTCTGCGGTTTCAACCCCTGTAACGATACCATCTTTTTCAAGCAGCGATTTCACCTGAGTGTGAAATTTCACCTCACCTCCGCAACGCAATATTGTTTCGCGGATGTTTCTGATCACATCAGGCAGTCGATCGCTTCCGATATGCGGGTGAGCATCGATAAGAATCTCTTCTTTTGCTCCATGCTGCACAAGGATCTGCAGAACTTCTTCGACATTACCGCGCTTCTTGCTTCGCGTATAAAGTTTGCCGTCGCTGTATGCACCGGCTCCACCCTCGCCAAAACAATAATTAGACAGGGGGTTAATCTCCTTCTTTCGGCTTATCTCGGCGAGGTCGAGACGGCGGTCGCCAACACTCGCACCTCTTTCAAGCACTATCGGCCGCAAACCTTTCCTGACACATTCAAGAGCGGCAAATAACCCTGCCGGGCCTGCACCGACGATGATAACCCTCGGAGCATCATCATGCACCTTGAGAAAGTCTACGGGGCGCAGTTGCGCCGCGATTTCGTGATCTTTCCCCGTAGCCACACGCACCGTCAGATTTACTATCACATTCCGTTTGCGTGCATCTATCGAACGCTTGACGATACGCCAATCATTAGCCTCCGAAGCATTTATTTTCAAAGCCTTAATAATTGCCTTTTCGAGCAGTGTTTTTTCTCCTGCTTCCTTCGGCGATAACCTCAGCTGAATATATTGAATCATCCTTAAATCTTTTTAAACCTCCCCAACTCCAAAATTTCTATCATCTACCCACCAAGCTCCCTGCCTCAAAATTGTGGTGCTAACGCAGTGAGCACATCGACAAAGGGCGGCCTCGGTGCCGCAGGCATTTTGACTTACCGCAAATTTACTCATTATTTAACAAATTCGCGTAATTTCCGTTAAGAATATAGAGGGTACCGGTTATTTTTTCGGATTGTACCCTGTTTTTACAGTTAAATTTTCGATAAATGAAGAATATAGGAGCATTATTTGACCTTGACGGCGTACTGATTGACAGCGAAAGCGAGTACACCAAAATATGGAGCGAGGTGCATCGCCGTTTTCCGACAGACACCGTTGACCTCCCCAAAAAAATCAAGGGAATGACCCTCGATAATATCATCAGAACATACTTCAGCGCTCTGGATGGAAAGGAGGAACAACGCCTTCGCGACACACTCCACCAACTCGAAAACCAAATGACTTACGAATGGCTTCCCGGAGCTGAAGATTTTGTGGAATGGCTTATTAAAGAGGATATTCCGCGCGCACTTGTCACAAGCAGCAACAACGAAAAAATGCAACATCTGCGCGAACAGCTGCCGCAACTTGAGAAGATGATGACCACAGTCGTCACCGCCGACAAGATCACTAAATCCAAGCCCGATCCCGAGGGCTATCTGCTGGCAGCAAAACTTCTCGGCTTAAAGCCGGAACATTGCGTAGTTTTCGAAGATTCATTGCAGGGAGTAAAAGCCGGTAAAGCTTCAGGTGCATACGTTATCGGGGTCGCCGGTACGTTGCCCGCAGAAACCATTGCTCCATACTGCGACGTGGTTGTAGATAGCCTCACAGACCTGAATCGTGATGATCTTATAAACACTCTGCTGATGCGCTGAAATCAATGTATATTTTCTGATTTTAGACTCAGATTAAAATTGCATAAATATACATTATAAGTTACCTTTCAATATTCGTATATTTATTCATTTATACAATTAATAACCACTCCTTCACTTTTAATTATTAATTACTAATATTAATTAACCATGAACACCACCCCATTGGCCGAACGCCTGCGTCCGCAGTCGCTGAATGATTATATCGGACAAACCCATCTTGTCGGTGAAGACGGAATCATACGTCGCATGATCGAGACAGGAAGGGTAAATTCGTTCATACTTTGGGGCCCTCCTGGAGTAGGAAAAACCACTCTCGCGCGCATCATAGCCGCCCAGACTGATGTCCCGTTTTACACCCTGAGTGCCGTGACATCCGGAGTGAAGGAAGTGCGCGAAGTGCTTGCGCGATGCGAAGCAGATGCCCGATCGATGTTCGTCAAGGGGCGCCCTATCCTGTTCATCGATGAAATCCATCGGTTCAATAAATCGCAACAGGATTCTTTGTTAGGTGCCGTGGAGAAAGGCACTGTTACATTAATCGGAGCCACGACAGAAAACCCCTCATTCGAAGTTATCCGTCCATTGCTTTCACGCGCTCAGGTCTACACGCTCAAGCCGCTTGAAAAGTCAGATCTGGAATCATTGCTGGAACGCGCACTGACAAACGACATCCAGCTCAAGGAGCGTAAATTTGACATTCGCAGCAAGGAAGCATTATTCCGTTTTGCCGGCGGAGATGCGCGTAAATTACTGAATATTATCGATCTCATCGAGCAATCCACACCCGATGGCGAGACTGTGATTATCGATGATGATGTTGTCACCACACGTCTTCAACAGAATCCCGCAGCTTACGATCGTAACGGCGAAATGCACTACGATATCATATCCGCATTTATCAAATCGATACGCGGCAGCGATCCTCATGCAGCCGTCTATTGGCTTGCCCGAATGGTAGCGGGCGGCGAAGATCCTGCTTTCATAGCCCGTCGACTTGTTATACTCGCAGCCGAAGATATCGGTCTTGCAAACCCTAATGCATTGCTACTGGCTAACGCCACATTTGATGCCCTCAATAAAATCGGCTGGCCGGAAGGTCGCATAATTCTCTCTGAATGCGCCATATATCTTGCAAACTCTCCTAAAAGCAATTCTGCCTACATGGCAATCAACACAGCCATGCAGACTGCCGAGCGTACGGGCAATCTTCCGGTGCCGCTACACCTGCGCAACGCTCCCACAAAACTGATGGCAGACCTCGGTTATAACAAAGGATACAAATATGCCCACGATTATGATGGCAATTTTGTAGACCAGCAATACCTCCCCGATCAGATTGCCAACTACAAATTCTGGACACCCGGCAACAACCCTTCGGAAGCCAAAATGCAGCAACGCCTCGACTCACTCAATAACCCCAATTCCAACCAACAATAACCCCTAAACTCCTATATACCCATACTTACAAAATTCGGTATAACTATCGCGACTTTTGCATATTTATTCAATTTTAGAATTAAAGATGGCTAATGCAAAATCCTGGTTGGAATATTAAAATTATGTCGGAGCCGTGGAACGGCTTGATTGTCGGTAACCCCACATGACCGAGCGTAGCGAGGAAGTGTGGGGAATGGACCAAAAATAAAAATCGAGTGCCGGAGGCATGATGTTTTAAAGTAAGCGGCATCTGTTCCGGGCACTCCCTTTGGTCATACCCGGCTAACTACGATCTCGTCACTTCGTGGCTTCATCATTAATGATCCCACAAATATGCTATTCAAAAGACTATTCCGTGGCAATTAACAACCACTTTTTTTTCATTGACCTCAAATAACCAAATTGTGGCGCGATGCCACTATATTATTTGCCGGGGTAGAAGGTTTCGAAGGTGGAATCGTCGTAATAGACCATGATCTGGGTCACTTTCCGCGGATTTTTACGCATTTTTTCTATTTCACGCTGCAATTCCAAGTTTTTTAAATCAAGGTTATTTAGATTATTTACAGCGGATTGAGGGGTATTTTTAACCTCAGTTAAGCCCTTGAGATTTGAATATTTTAATTTATCCGTGTCATTGATTGCGTTTGTAAACTCCTCGGTAAATAAATCATCGCCTTCAGAAGGTAGAGAAGTGGAATTGGGATCAGGAACAAGCATATCGCCCTCACCAAACAGGAGCCATAAAACCGACAGACGAGGGAAGGCAGAATGTATCTGCCCGACAAGCACATCGGATATCTTCTTATTTCTTCCTGTCAGGAGCTGCGAAAGGGTCGGGCGAGGAATGCCACATTGATCAGCAAACTGCGAGTTAGTGAGTTCCATCGCATCCATAAACCCTTTTAGACGAATTGCTACATTATCCTCCATTTTAAGCGGTATTCAATTTTACAAATTCATTATGCAAAGGTAACTATTTATTTGTTAATTGCAAATTATAAATGACAAATTTTAAAATTAAATTTCTCAAATACTTCTATTCTCATTTGCAATTTACAATTTACAATACCGTATCAAATTCTTATGTAATACTTTGGGTTGACACCTCTATTGTATAGCCCACAAATAGATACACAATCATATCCCGGAGCGGATAAAAACCGGACCGATATTTAGGTCAAATATTCAACTATTCCTTAATAAATGTAGCTAACTATCTAATATAAACATATATACAAAATTCACTAATAAACGTTAATGACTAAAAATAACAATCCTACATCGTGTTGTAAAGTAAATTTACATTATATACACGCCTCTTTGCAATATAAAATATACCCGCGAAATATTTAATTATTAATTTTATTATTTGAATTATTTACAATTTACATTATTTTATTTAACATTCTAAATCGCATTTTGCAAACGAATCCCAACCGCAGGATTTCCACAGTTTTATATGCGCCAATTTGACCAATTTGATTTTTGACAATTTTCTGACTATTACCTCCCTGCTTAAGAGCTACGATTTATTTGAACACAATATCTCCCACATTGTCATTTTTACGGATAATCGGGCATAAATAGACTTCCAACCGATTCTCAAAGCCTTAAATACATATAAAAATGCGGATAAACAGCTGTAAATAAGCGCGCTTATCCGCATTTGCAAAACTGAATTTTACTATTGCAAATAATAAATTTAGTCCTTCTCCTCCTCCATTTCATCGAAAACGTAGTCGATAAAACGATTATAGGGTATCTGAGTTTTTAAATATGACACGATATGCTTCACCGCATCCGGTGCCTTCATAAATTTATCTCCTACCGGAGCCAGCATGGTGTAGTCTCTCGGTTTAAGAAGATCGATATACTCCCAATCCTTCGGGAATCCCTTAGGTGCTGTTTTAAGCAAATCAAATCCTACCTGCGTATAGCGACTTTTAAATTCAGGATCTTCTATAATCTCAAGATATTCCTCTATATTGTCGTAAATTTCCCGTCTGATAGCCTTCAGAATCGGGGCCGGAGGACACCAGCATCCTCCTCCTATCAATGAATTACCCGGCTCTAAATGAATATAATAGCCGGTCTTTATACTCTTCTTCCCTCCCGGACTTATAAAGATACCGATATGCGTCTTATAAGGAGTCTTATCGCTCGAAAACCTTGTGTCGCGATAGATTCTGTAGGTGCAGTCGGCAGGCGTCAGATTGGCGATCCGGGGATCGAACGGAGCCATATTGTTAATCACCTGCTGAGTGAAGTCATCTACTAATGCTTTAACTTCTAAATATCTATCCTTGTGCGCATTAAACCATTCTCGGTTATTATTCTTTTTCAAATCCTTGAGAAAAGAATATACCTTTCCAATCTCGTTCATATATTTAAAAAATTACGTTTCAGCCACTCAATCCTCTTTATCCCCATTGCGTTTAATTATTCCCTAATCGAGCATCATCGATATCGCCCCTCCCAACGGGGGCAACTCCATCACATCCTCAACGATTGGATCTGTATCAGGACGACGAAATAAAATCTCCGCCACATCCTCTTCAGTCATTAGCACTCTCCGTTTTTCATCTTCCGAAAGTGTAGTTGTCACATCTGTGGCTATCACCTCGCCATTTTTAGCTTCATATTTCACGAAACGGGGATTTTTTCCCTCTTTCACGAGAATCGAATATTTCAGATCGCGCCTCTCCTCGCCTTGAAATTTTAAAATCTCGTGAAGATTTAAAATTCTGGTCATTCCATATACCTCCGAATGGCCGACAGGATGATAATCCTTCAAACTCTCACCAACAGCCCCGGCCAGCGGAGCTTCCGGAAGAGAAGCAGCATAAAAGGGTTGCCAGAGACCGCCGAGTTCCGACTTCACAGGATAACGCCATATCGTCATCGAATAGTCGGGATAAGAATTCTTGATCTCATCCAGCAGCCTACAGCCCGATTCCGGATCCCCTTGTACGGAATAATATATCGACAAGGTTTTGTCTTCATTATTTATATAGAAGAATCCCACAGCCGTGATATCTGATTTGCCATTTTCCAACGCATAAATCTCACCGCCTGAAATCACGCATTCATCTATTCCGGTCAGGATATCCAACGATGAGTGCATGAGTTGCATATCGATCTTCTTCCCTTCCTGCGACTTTATAAATATGCATATTTTATTCAACAAATAAGACTCAGACTCACCCGTGATTCTGTGCAATTTCAGAGACTCCCAATAATGCTTTTTAAGCGAAATCAATTCATCCGTATCATTGTTAATGGTATTAAAGAACTCCCTCCGGAAATCATGAGAAGAGACATAATGCATCGGCATCCGATAGAAAGCATTTACAAACCCCCGATCGTGATAATACTTTTGCAGGCTACCATCAGCCGGAATCAAAAACGTAAAAGCATATCGTGAGCGATCAATCCTGTTGATAAACCTTTCGAGCACATCCCCCATAATCCCCCTGCGACGGTAATCCAAATCGGTGGAAAGTCCACAGAGATATAAACCGCGGATGCTTTGGCGGGCATTGCCGAAGCTGTATGGCACGGCCAATAGAGCGGAAACAATCTTGCCATCGCGTTCCTCATATTCCACCATATCGGGCAAGAAATATGCGTCAAACACGAGATTGATATACTCGTCAGAGTCATGGAAATTCTCTTTCCACAACCTCATCATCTCCTTTCTTACAATCGAATCTTCCATAAGTCTGAGTTTTCAATATTATAACATTTTTTCAGACTTCAATGTTTTAGAGTAGGTTTTAGGAATTAGGAGTCAATGTAAAAAAGTGGTTGCTAACAGTCCGGGGTTATCCCAAGAACCAGCAAATCAAACGCAGAAACCGCATCGCGGTTTAACAGCATAGGCCACTGCAAGCAGCAGCGGAGCGCTGCGTAGCTGTGGTATCAGTCGTCATCTTCCAACACATAGCCGCGTAGAGGCGAAACAATGGTCTCACCGCCACGCGGCGCTTAGGTATAATCGGATCATACCAACCCCGGTTTCTTCGCCACTATGGTGGCTTCATCACCGGGGTCTATTCTGTATAACCCGCTACGCGGGCATCGCTCCTTTATCGGCTTCAATGCCGGGCGCTTTCACATGACTAATTATGTATAATTATACATATAAATTAAGGCCGCCCTGAATGTATATTCATTCAGAATGGCCTTCGTTAATTTCAATAATTATACATTACAAAAGTTTGTGTCCGTGGTGGTGATTTTCGATTGCACGATGCACTCTATGCACCTCTTTCACCATACAAACCAGAGTCGCCACTGTGGCTACGCTAAGAGCCAATTTTGCAATTTTAAAACCTAATTTGAGCCCGCAATGACATCTCTCTTTTTCATTTCTTGTGTTGTCCATAGTTATATAATTTTTATAAATCTGACTCCGGAAAATCTCCGTGACAGATTTGTGGTTTCTACTGATTAAACAATCTCAAACTGCGAAAGTTCAGCCCTGAAATATACCTTTTCCGTCTGCGCTTATGAACATTTAACCATAATTCACTTTTATAATAATATAATCTGCCGGATGGTCCGCAGATTCCCTACCATTATATACTATGACTAAACACAAGCCAATAACATTAGACACCGTTGTAAGAGGCATCATAACCCTCGCGCTGATCGCCGTAGGCGCATGGCTCGTGGATATACTGAGCAATGTGCTTCTACCCTTTTGCGTGGCCTGCCTGATCGCTTATATACTCGATCCGGTGGTCGACTTCCAATTGCGTCATTTTCACCTTAAATATCGTGCTATATCTGTCTTCCTCACACTGATTGAAGTAGGAATAGTTCTGGGAGGTCTCGCCTATTTCTTCGTTCCTTCAGCGATTCGGGAATTCGACAACATGGCTATGCTTCTCAAAGCCTCCACGTCTGAGAACTCGATGCCCTCGTTCATCCCGCCGCAACTGCAGCAATACCTGATGAGGTATCTGAATATCGACAATCTGATGCAATATCTCAACGGCTCGCGCCTGGAAGCGGTGCTTAACAAGAGCACGGATGTGCTCACGGCCACTGTCGATTTTCTGCTGCACACCATAGAATGGCTGTTGATATTCATCTACGTCATATTCATCCTGATAGATTATAAGCGCATAATGCGCGGTTTCAGGCTCGCTATCCCACCGAAATACCGCGAAAAGGCCTACCCTATATTCAACGATATAAAGACGAATATGGACGTATATTTCCGCAGTCAGGCCGTGATTGCCGGATGCGCGGCGGTGCTTTACTGCATCGGCTTCTCTATTGTTGGGTTACCGATGGCCATAATAATGGGAATCACGGTCGGCATCCTCTACATGATTCCCTATTTCCAATACATCACCCTCATCCCTGTGGCTTTGATATGCTTCGTCACATCTCTTACGGGAGCGTTTGAATTCTGGCCCGAATTCGGCAAATGTCTGCTTGTATATGTGGTGAGTCAATGCATATGCGATTATATCCTCACGCCTAAAATCATGGGTAAGACTCTCGGCATGAACCCTGCAATAATCCTCCTCTCCCTCTCGATCTGGGGCACACTTCTGGGCATTCTCGGCATGATTATAGCCCTTCCCGTCACTGCCCTCATCATCTCCTACTACAAGCAATACGTCCTCGCTCCCAATACGCCCCCCGATACCGCCGATTCCAACCAATAATAAAGGCCGTGAATTCAATATTCACGACCTTTACTTTATACTTTATACTTAATACTTTATACTTTTTTAGAAGTGTGAGCTTCCGTCGAAACAGTGAGTGCAGAGCTTGCATTTCGGAAGACCGATACTTTCAACCAACGTTTCAAGAGGATTGAATTTCAGTGTGGTTAAACCGAAACGCTGACGGATCTTCTCCACCAAGGCCTCATACTGCGGAGAGCCTGTCTTGGCATAAAGGTCAAGATTCTTAGTCGGATCTCCCTCAAGCTCTTCGATGATGCGACGTGTAAGCAATTCCATATCCGATTTCGAGGATGTGAAGCCGAGATAGCGGCAGCCGTAGATCAGCGGCGGGCAGGCGATACGCATATGTACCTCCTTTGCACCATTGGCATAAAGCTCTGATACGTTGTCGTTAAGCTGCGTACCGCGTACGATAGAGTCATCGCAGAAAAGTGCGCGTTTACCGTTCAGCATCGAATGGTTAGGCACGAGTTTCATCTTCGCAACCAGATCACGCATCGATTGATTCGCGGGAGTAAACGAACGGGGCCATGTGGGAGTATATTTAGAGATGCAACGGCGGTAAGGCACTCCGTGACCGGCACTGTAACCCAACGCCATACCTACACCCGAATCCGGAATGCCGCAAGCGCAATCCACATCTGTCTTATCGGCTTTACCCATCGCCTCGCCCGATGCGAAGCGGGTTTCCTCGACGTTTATGCCTTCGTACGACGAGGTTGGGAAACCGTAATACACCCAAAGAAAGCTGCATATCTGCATCTCTTCGAGCGGTTCGCTAAGCACCTCCACCTTATCTGAAGTAAACTTCACGATCTCTCCCGGACCCAGATCGCGCATGATCTTATAATCAAGATTAGGAAACGCCGTAGTCTCTGATGTCGCTGCAATCGCTCCATCTTTCTCACCAAGGATTATCGGAGTGCGACCGAGTTTATCGCGCGCCGCGATGATACCGTTCTCTGTAAGGATCAGCATCGAGCATGAGCCCTTGATCTTGGCATAAACATTTCTGATACCCTCGACAAAATCTTTACCCTGATTAATCAGCAACGCCACAAGCTCCGTCTGATTCGTGCGCCCCGAACTGAGTTCTCCGAAATGCACTCCGGCATCCAGAAGCTCCTTCTCAAGCTCATCCAAGTTGGTGATATAAGCCACCGTGACGATTGCGAACTTGCCGAGATGTGAATTGATGATGATAGGCTGCGGATCTGTATCACTGATGACTCCAATTCCCTCACCGCCTTGAAATTTATCAAGTTCGGCCTCGAACTTTGTGCGGAAATAAGTGCTTTCAAGACTGTGGATCGAACGACAGAAACGATGGTCCTCTCTATCGTATGTAGCCATACCGGCTCTGCGTGTACCCAGATGTGAGTTGTAATCCACACCGTAAAAGAGATCGGTGCGACACGCTTTCTTACTTGCGACTCCGAAGAATCCTCCCATAATTGTAGAAACTTAAATTGAAAGCACAAAATTACTAAAAATTTTAACATCTCCCTCTCGAATCCTCATAAAAATCACACCTGTTCCCAAACCAAAAGAAAAATTTAGTAAATTTGTATTCGATACCTCAACTCAAATCTGATAAAAGGTGTCAATTAAGGTGACATGAATGTGAGGGTGCCGTACAATGTGATAATAAACCCCGAAGGGGTGCATTAATTGTAACCCCGCATCGAGGAGCGAAGCGACGAAGGTGTGGGGTCACTCAGCAATCAATAATCAAGCCTCGAAGAGGCGGATTAATAATGGACCTCTTCGAGGTCCGAAATCATCTGGCTCTTAACCCCACACCGATATTTGCTCGCTACGCTCACTCATATCGATATGGGGTTATAATTAATTCGCCCTTTCAGGGCTTTACACTAAATTGAATTTATGGACGAAAGAAGTTTTTTTGATAATCTTGCGCCGACGTGGGATGACAATGAGATTCTGTCTACCCCGGAGAAGGTGCGTTTTGTGTTGGACTTCGTTGACCTCCGCGAAGGTCAGCGTGTGCTTGATCTCGGCACCGGCACCGGCGTGTTGCTCCCTTTTATTGCCGAACGGATCGGCGAGAAGGGAAAGATCACGGCTGTGGATTATTCTCAGGGGATGCTTGACCGGGCTATTGCGAAGTTCAGCGACCTCGTTCCCAAGCCGGAATTTTTACAGATGGACTTCGAGAACGAGACCATCGAGGGTGAGTTTGACCGCATCCTCCTTTATAGCGTATATCCCCATCTCCACGCTCCTATCGACACCATCAAATGGCTCAGATCGGTGAACCTGGCATCCGACGGCATCATCACCGTAGCCTTCCCAACCGGTCCGGATTTCATCAACAATATCCATCGTCAACGTCATTCCGACAGCGACATCCTCCCCCCGGCAGAAGAATTGGCCAAGACATTCCGACTGCATGGCTTGGACGCCGCGGTAGCGAAGGCTGACGAGGAATGCTACATAATAAACATCCGCAAATAGATTGACTCCTATTCCCCAAACAACTAATACATATCCTATCATATATGAAACTGATTAATAGTCATTCAATAGCAAAACCGATTCGCCCGGAAAGAATCATCCAGTTTGGCGACGGCAATTTCCTGCGCGGATTTGCCGACTGGATCTTTCAAAGGTTGGACGAGACTACGGATTTCTATTCATCGGTGGTGCTGCTTCAATGTACCCCCTCGGGCAAGAAACTCCCGGTGTTAGAAGCGCAGGATTATATGTATCATGTCAATCTACAAGGCAAAATGAACGGTAAAATTGTCAATTCGATCAAGCGTATTGACTGTATCAGCCGTGGCATCAACCCTTTTAAAGATTATGACGCTTTCATTAATCTGGCAGAGCAACCAGAGATGCGGTTTATCGTTTCCAACACCACAGAAGCCGGAATTTGTTTCGATCCGTCTGCAAAATTTACCGACAAACCGTGCCTTAATTTCCCTGCCCGTCTCACGCAGCTGCTGTATCATAGGTTTAAGACATTTGACGCCGCAGCTGACAAAGGTTTTATAATCCTTCCTTGCGAACTTATTTTCGACAATGGCAAAGAGTTGAAACAGTGTGTCCTGCACTATATAGATCTTTGGAAACATGACTTAGCGGCAGACTATGATGCATTCCGAAAATGGTTTGAAAAATGCAACTACATCTGCTCTACATTGGTCGACCGCATCGTGCCTGGTTATCCTAAACACGAAGCGGAAGAGATTGAACATCGCATCGGATTTAAAGATAACGCCATAGTGCAAGGGGAAATCTACCATCTGTGGGTAATTGAAAAACCCGGCAATATGTCGATTGAGGAACTACGTAAGGAATTTCCGGCTGATAAAGCGGGGTTAAACGTCATATTCACCGACTCCGAAGCTCCCTATCATAAACGCAAAGTGATGTTGTTAAATGCGCCGCATACACTTCTGGCCCCCGTAAGTTTCCATGTCGGGATTGATATTGTGCGTGATTCCCTTAATGACTCTGAAATAGGGAAATACATCAGAAAGGTGGTGTTTGACGAATTGATGAAAACCCTCGATATGCCGGAAGTGGAACTAAAGGAATATGCCGGGAGTGTACTGGAGCGATTCGACAATCCATATGTCAATCATCAGGTCACCTCGATAATGCTGAATGCTTTCCCAAAGTTCAAGACCCGAGTTCTCCCTGCCCTAAAATCTTATACAACCCGGTTTGGTGCATTACCCGAAGGAATGGTGTATGGGCTGGCTGCTATTATTAACTACTATAAGGGAGGAATGCGGGAAGATGGAACGCTGATAATTCCGGACGATAACCCTAAGATCATCAATCAGCTGGCCACTCTTTGGAAGCTCCAAGACCCCCGCAAAATTGCGGAAGGTGTGTTATCATCCGAATTGATCTGGGGAGATGAAGGCGATCTGAATGAGATTCCGGGGCTGACAGATTTGCTTACTAAATATCTTAGTGAGATGTGAGAAATGCTGAAAACTAAAAAACTGAAACCTACAGATGGCACCTGAAAATAAATATATAAAGATTAATCCGGCAGACAATGTAGCTGTGGCTCTGAAAGACCTTACCTGCGGAGAAACAATTGCGGTCGATGGTGAAATAATCACCACCCGCACAACCATTCCTGCAGGTCATAAGGTAGCATTACAAGAGATCATGACAGGTGAGAACATCTTAAAATACGGTTTCCCTATCGGTCATGCTTTACATGAAATCCAGCCCGGAGAACTTCTTGATCATCACAATATCTCCACAAATCTTTCCGGTAAGCTCGACTATTCTGATATTAATATTCAGGAGACTCTATCTAATTATCACATAGACCGCAATAATGAGCGTATTTTTAATGGCTATGTGCGAAAGGATGGTCAGGTTGGAATCCGCAATGAAATTTGGGTTATCCCTACGGTTGGATGCGTAAACGGAATTGTAAAGCAGATCGTAGACCATCTTAACGCCGAGACCAACGCTGAAGGTGTTGACGGTATATTCGGTTTCCCTCACAATTATGGGTGCTCCCAATTAGGAGATGACCATGAAAACACACGCAGGATACTTCGCGATATGGTGCATCACCCGAATGCCGGAGGCATTTTGGTGGTCGGATTAGGGTGCGAGAATAACTCCCCTCATCTTTTCGAAGAATTCTGCGGCAGTTACGACCGCGACCGAATTAAGTTTATGGTATGCCAAGAAGTTGAAGGCGACGAGGTGGAAGAGGGTGTTAAAATTCTTCGCAAACTTTATGAGAATGCAAAGGGGATTAAACGCACAACTGTACCTCTATCAAAACTGCGTGTAGGGCTTAAATGTGGTGGATCCGACGGATTCTCAGGCATAACGGCCAATCCTCTGTTGGGCGCTTTTTCCGACTATCTTTGTGAAGCGCAAGGAGGAACGGCTGTACTCACTGAGGTACCAGAGATGTTTGGTGCAGAAACCATATTGATGAAACGAAGTGCTGATGAAAACGTGCTTAAGGATACGATTGCTCTTATTAATAACTTCAAGGAATATTTCCTATCCCATGGTGAGGCAGTGGGTGAAAACCCCTCTCCCGGCAACAAGGCCGGTGGAATATCCACTTTAGAGGAGAAGGCGTTGGGATGTACCCAAAAATCCGGAAGCAGCAAGGTTTGTGGAGTTTTACAATACGGCGAACGTATAAAAAATCATGGACTTAACCTCCTGTCGGCACCAGGCAACGACCTTGTCGCCACTACCGCCTTAGGTGCAGCCGGTTGTCAGCTCGTGCTATTCACGACAGGTCGCGGCACTCCGTTCGTCACATTCGTGCCAACAATAAAAATCTCTTCCAATTCCAGTTTAGCCCGGCGCAAACCGAAATGGATAGACTTCAATGCTGGAGTATTGATTGAAAACGTATCTATCAAACAACTTTTAGTGAAATTTATCGACTTCATTATAGATGTGGCTTCCGGGAAATATGTTAATTCGGAGAAAAGCGGCATCCATGAAATAGCAATCTTTAAAAACGGAATTACCTTATAATGCACCAAAAGCGCGCCGGAATCATCCGGCGCGCGTCTTTTGGGGGCCTATGCAGTAG
>JAIEAO010000091.1 GCA_029071345.1 Muribaculaceae bacterium
CCCTCCGCTTTGCCTGTTGGTGGGGGGGGCCGGTTTTTTTTAAAAACACCCGCCCCCGGGGGCCCCCCCCCCCCCCAGGGAGGGGGTATATGGGTTGAGGAGCTCAACCCCACATTACGCTCGCTATGCTCGCTGATGCGGGGTTAATATTAAAATGCCCTTTCAGGGCATCCTTAACCCATAATTCTTTTATTTATAATTAGCAATATGAATACGTCTTATCTAAATTCAATGTTTAATAATGGTCTTTTTTGAATTTGAGAAAATTTTTAGTAATTTTGCATCCTATTAAAGATAAGATTGAACACTAAGTAATAAACAAAAGACTTATAGCAATATGATGAACGCTCAGGACATCAAGAACGGCACATGCATCCGTCTCGACGGCCGTCTCTATTTCTGCGTGGAGTTCCTCCATGTAAAGCCCGGTAAGGGAAATACATTTATGCGTACAAAACTCAAAGATGTGGTTGACGGCCGCGTGATCGAGCGTCGCTTCAACATCGGTGAGAAACTCGAAGACGTTCGCGTTGAGCGTCGTCCTTATCAGTATCTTTATGCTGACGGCGGCGATGATATCTTCATGAACAACGAGACTTTCGAGCAGATTCCTATCTCTAAGGATCTCGTTACCGGTGCTTCATACATGAAAGAGGGTGACACTGTGGAGGTTGTAAGCGATTCTTCTACTAACACTGTGCTTTACGCCGAGATGCCGATGAAGACTGTGCTCAAGATCACTTACACTGAGCCGGGTCTTAAAGGTGATACCGCTACCAACACACTCAAACCCGCTACTGTTGAGACAGGCGCAACTGTTAAGGTGCCTCTCTTCATCAACGAGGGTGAGCTTATCGAGGTTGACACCCGCGACGGTAGCTATGTCAGCCGCGTAAAAGCCTAAGGCTATGAAGGAGGCGAAGGAGATGCTGTTTTCCATCATTGTGCCGGTGTATAACAGGCGCGATGAGGTGGCAGATTTGCTCCGGAGTCTTGAGGATCAGACCGACAAAGGATTCGAGATAATTCTGGTCGAGGATGGTTCGACACAGCCTGCCCTCCCCAATGGCAAAGGGCCGGAGGGATTAAGGCTGAAATATTATCAGAAAAGCAATGAAGGGCGCAGTATCGCCCGGAATTACGGTATAGCCGGAGCCGACGGAGATTTCTTTATCTTCGTCGACTCCGACTGCATTTTGCCCCCCGGCTATATCGCATCGCTGCGTGAAAGTATGGAGAAGAACCCTGTGGACTGTTTCGGAGGCCCTGATGCGGCTCATGATTCGTTCACCGATATGCAGAAGGCGATCAATTACGCCATGACATCGTTTCTTACCACCGGCGGTATCCGTGGCGGTAAGGTCTCGATGGAAAAATTCACACCGCGCACATTCAACATGGGGTTCTCGCGTGAGGTTTACGACCGCGTCGGAGGTTTCCGCGAGATGTTCAGCGAAGATATCGATATGAGCACCCGCATCCGCAACGCCGGTTTTAAGATTACGTTGTTTCCCGATGTTTTCGTTTATCACAAGCGTAGGGTAGACCTGAAGAAATTCGCTAAGCAGGTGCATGTGTTCGGTATGTCTCGCATCACTCTCGAATTGCTCTACCCCGGGTCGATGAAACTTGTGCACTGGCTCCCGGCTGTGTTCACCATCGGGGCTGCGGCTTTGATTATCGGCTCGTTCTTCTGGAAATGGCTTCTGATCCCGTTATTGGTCTATATAGTTGCGCTTTGGATCGGGGGTATGATTGCTACAAGAAATCTGAAGATCGCCACGATTGGGGTTGCTGCCGCAATGGTGCAGCTGACTGGCTACGGATCGGGCTTCATCAAGGCCTATGTCAATAAAATCATCCTCCGTAAAGGGCGCGATGTGGTGCAGGAGGTGGAGATAAGGAAGGGCAGCAATGAAGGATTATAAGGAAGAACCGCAGCCGCGAAGTCTGACCGTTAAGGACTTCGACCCGGAAGATCGCCCTCGGGAGAAGGCATTGAAATATGGTTGCGGCGTGCTTTCTACTCCCGACCTGTGGGCTATCATCCTGCGTACAGGCACGGTGGGGAAACCTATTACCGAGATTTGTCGCGATGTGATGCGCGAATGTAACGGTAAGCTTCGTGAACTCGAACGACTTTCTCACGAGCAGGTGCTTAAGGTGAAAGGTCTCGGCCAGGCAAAGGCATTGCAGATTGAGGCGGTGATGGAATTGGTGCGCCGCTATACTCGCGAGGGTATCGGACAAAGGTTTAAGATTACCGCTTCTAAAGATATCTACACATTGATGAGGGAAGAGATTGGCAACCTTCCACATGAAGAGATTTGGGCCATATATCTCAACCAGCGCAATGAAGTGGTGCATTACATGAAGATTACGCAGGGGAGTGCGGTGGCATCGATTTTCGATATAAAAAAGATACTGAAAGAGGCTCTCTTGCGCGACGCGCAAGGGTTGGCGATGTGTCATAATCATCCGTCGGGAAATCTCAACCCCAGCATTCAGGATGACCAGATCACGCAGAAGATGCGAGAGGGGGCAAAGGCGATGGACCTCCGTTTCCTCGATCACGTTATCGTAACCTCCGGTGGCTATTATTCCTATAACGATCAAGGACGCTTATAAACAGATAGCCCTTCAACGGAATGTGAGTTCAAGTCCTCCAACAGTGCGGAGTTGTCAGATCTGCGCTGAAATACTCCTAACAGATATTTACGGAAAAGGATTCTTCTGAGGTGCGAATCAATCTCGGCGGAATCTTCATTTGTTGTGTCGGAGAAGAATCGAGACTGTATTTTTTTAATTTCTGTTTCGGTAGTGGCGGGGGCGAGCACTATGTCGGCCCCGGCCTTGATGGCATCGGCCGCCGACATCCCTTCGGCGCCGAGCATATTCATTGCATCAGTGATAATAAGGCCACTGAAGCCGAGGTCGTCGCGCAAAAGGTCAGTAATCACCGACTTCGAGACTGCTGCCGGACGCTGCTCCGGGTCTATAGCCGGAAACGCTATGTGGCCTACCATAATTGCCGAAAGATTCTGATTCGCGTAATTGCGGAAAGGATAGAGGTCGATGCTGTCGAGACTTTGCAGACTACGCGATATCATCTCTTTTCGGCGGTGTGTGTCGCCGGATACAGCTCCGTGTCCCGGGAAGTGCTTCGCCACGCTGATAACGTTTCCACTTTCCAATCCCCGGGCGTAGGCCACACCGAGTTTGGCATTTCGCTCCTTATCCGGGCCGAATGAGCGTCGGCCGATATATGACTCTGATTGTGCCACATCGAGCACGGGACCTAACACCATGTTGATTCCCAAGAGACGACATTCCCTGGCCACCTCTTGTCCGTAATCAAACATTGTATTCTCATCGGTTTTTACAGGAATGCGCCCGTTGATCTTAAATTCCGGTGCGTCTTCAAGGCGCATGGCGAGTCCCCATTCGGCGTCGATGGCAACAAAGGGTGGTATCGGGCACCATGCGTTAAGTGAATCAGCAATTAGGGCTGCTGATTTTGCATCTCCCTTGAGCAGAACGATTCCACCTACGCCCATCTCGGCGTAATCCTTGATTTTCCGAAGGGTGTAAGGGTCGGATTTCGCATATACCGCCGGCAAAAGGCATTGCGCCGATTTCTGTTCCGAGGTCATCCCTCTGATCACAGAATCGACGCAATGATAGATAGAGTCAGTGATATCGGCACTGATTATTTCAGTAATAGACCGCTCGGCGGGCTGCTGTTTTGTGGAGTGTTCCGAACATGCTGCGGCAACGAGCATTGTCAGGGCTACGATTGCCCCGTATCGGAAGGTTGAGGAGAGAGACATGGCGAATTATTTATGGTTAATAAATCCGGAGACATTTTTCACGAATCGTCCGTTGGGATTCGAACTGATTGGCAATCCTTTTGCCGAGAGATTGTGGATGTGATCCAGAATATATCGGCTCCATTCTTCCTTGCTCTGCCATAGCTGTTGATTATTGGCCATGGTTACATAGTCGTCATTGCCTTGAGCGATATAATCGATCGTAGCCACGATATAGTCTTTTTCAGGATCCATCTCTTCTCCATTGATAATCACGCGCTCCAGATGACTGTTATCGTCTGTGAGCACAGTTACATTACCGCTGATTCCCTCTCCGCCTTTGATGGCTGCGATTTTTAACGCCTCGATAATGTCTTTCCCTTTTAACCGAATGATTTCCATGACGTTGGAGAAGGGGAAAGTGGAAAGAATCTGACCCTCTGTCACAGCTCCCTCCTTCATAGGCTGGCGGATACCGCCGATGTTCATGAAACTCATGTCGACCTTGGCTGGGAACTCAGCGTTTTTCGAATGTAGATCCGCGGCTATGGTGTTTCCGATCTCTAACGCCCAGTCGGAGACAAGATTTGCGTAAGCACCGTTGCGATCGTTATTAGGCATATCCTGCAGGCTCCATCCGATCACATGAGAGTTGACCGAGTCAACGACGTGCTTGTAAGGAGCAAGGAACGACTGGATATCCTTGTCGTACTGTTCCGCAGTGAAGCGGTCGGTGACAGGGATATACATATATTCGAAATTACGGGTGCCATCTTTGTTCACCTTGGAAATCTTATCGAGGTCGATCTTGATATAGCCCAAGTTGCGGCCATACTTGCCTGTCTGGGTCACGAGTACCGGTTTGCCGACGGCATTGTTGATCCAGAAAGGGGTTTTCTCCGGAGTCTTCGGATCGACGTATGTATGCGAATGGCCTCCGATGATGATATCGATATCCTTGCTCGCGCGGGCCAGATCCACATCCGACGCTTTCCCCGGAATCGCCTCGTAGCCAATATGAGTGACGGCAATCACGAGATCACATTTTTTCTTCTTGCGAAGCATTTCGGCAGTACGGTTGGCCACCTCGATGGCATCCTTATACTTCATTCCCTCATAATGATGCTGGATGATAAGGCTGTAAGGGTCAACATTAATGCCGATGAAACCGATCTTTTTCTTATCTACCGTCTTGATGACGTAAGGGTCGAAAATTCCTTCTGCCGCAGTGCCTTTGAAATCATAGTTGGCAGAGAGTCTGGCTCCCTTCACATCTTTCCAGTATTTCGCCAGTTCGTCGAGTCCGTTATCAAACTCATGGTTACCGAGGATTCGGATATCGTAATCCATCATATTCATCAGCGGATACTCCACATCGCCATTGAAATATTTGAAATACAGCGAACCCTGCACGATGTCGCCCGCATCGACCAGCATCACATTCTTCTCAGCCTTGCGCACCGAGTCGATGATGGCCTTGCGTGGCAGTATACCGCCGACACCGTCAGGGCCGATGTCAATCGTAGAATGAGTATCGTTAGTAGTCAGAAGCACCAAATCCTCAGCCTGAAGGGTAGTTGCCAACCCCATCAAGCCTGCAAATCCCAATATAATCGGTTTCCAAGAAAATTTCATATCCTCAATTTTATATTTGGTTTCATTAGCAAATATAATATAAATTTGCGAGGGTGCAAATGAAAAAGAGTGATATTTGAGGGCAAATATCACTCTTTTCTGTTTATACGAATCTTAAGTTTTCGGGCTTGCGCCCTCAACACAGTCTGATCCGGTATCTTAGATATCAGAAATCTTAAAATTCAAAATAGCCTGATCCGGTGTTTAGAAGTCGATGAGGGCTTCGCCGGTCATGTCGGCAGGCTGGGGGATTCCCATGAGCTTGAGAAGCGAGGGGGCTACGTCGGCAAGTTTGCCGTCTTTGATCTTCGCGTCTTTGTGCTCGCCGATATAGATGAAGGGCACGGGGTTGAGCGAGTGGGCAGTGTTGGGAGTGCCGTCCTCATTGAGTGCGTGGTCAGCGTTACCGTGGTCAGCGATGATGATGGTTTCATAACCGTGTTTCTTAGCGGCTTCTACTACTTTCTCAACGCATTTGTCGAGGGTGGCGATAGCTTTCTCAATAGCGGAATAAACACCTGTGTGGCCAACCATGTCGCCATTGGCGAAGTTAACCACGATAAAGTCGAATTTTTCACTGTCGATCTGCTCTACCAATTTCTCGGTCACTTCCGGTGCGCTCATTTCCGGCTGGAGGTCATAAGTGGCTACCTTCGGAGAGGGAACCAGAATACGCTCTTCACCGGGGAAAGGTTCCTCCTTACCGCCGTTGAAGAAGAATGTGACATGAGCATATTTCTCAGTCTCGGCGATGTGAAGTTGCTTCTTGCCCATACTTGACAGGTATTCGCCAAGTGTGTCGGGCACATCAGATTTAGTAAAGAGAATGTGAACGCCCTTGAATGAATCATCGTAAGGAGTCATGCAGTAATACTGCAGATCGGGGATCGGGTTCATGCCGTCTTCAGAATGCTGTGTGAGCACCACGGTAAGCTCTTTTGCGCGGTCGTTGCGGTAGTTAAAGAAGATTACCACATGACCGGCACCTATGCGGCCATCGACACGATCGTTTACAATCGGTTTGATAAACTCGTCGGTAACACCCTCCGCGTATGACTCCTCAACTGCTTTGACGACGTTGTCGGTATGTTTCCCTTCGCCGTAAACGAGGAGGTTGTAAGCATCTTTGACACGCTCCCAGCGGTGGTCACGGTCCATGGCGTAATAACGGCCGATTACGGAAGCGATCTTACCGGCAGATTTGTCGCAGTGATTCTGAATGTCGGTGAGGAATCCCGCGCCGCTCTTCGGATCGGTGTCGCGGCCATCCATGAATGCATGAATGAATACCTTTTCAAGGCCGTATGCCTTAGCAGTGTCGCAAAGAGCATAGAGATGGTCTAAAGAAGAGTGAACGCCTCCCGCGGAACAAAGACCCATGAAGTGGATAGGCACTCCGTTCTTCTGAGCGTAAGAGAATGCGCTTTTGATTTCAGGATTTTCTGCAAACGAACCGTCAGCGATAGCGCGGTTGATCTTCACGAGATCCTGATAAACCACGCGGCCTGCACCGATGTTGAGGTGACCCACCTCCGAGTTGCCCATCTGGCCGTCGGGCAAACCTACGTTTTCTCCGCTTGCCTGAAGCTGTGAATGGGGATATTCAGCCACGAGGCTATCCATATACGGGGTTGGAGTGTTGAAGATTACGTCATCTTTCTTGTGGTCGCCGATGCCGTAGCCATCGAGGATGATAAGTAGTGATTTCTTAGACATTTTATCTTTATTTTATGATAATTTTAATTATAAATGTAGTGACGCTATATATCGTGTCCATGCGACAATCGGAGTTTTAGTTTAATATCGGCGGACGCTATATATCGCGTTCCTACTGATGATCCGTTATTGCATTAAAACTGCGATTAAAGTTACAATGCAAATTTAACCATTTTTTCTCAAAATTAAAAACAGATTTAATCTGTGCCGGGTACTTTACTGCCCGGTTACGGATAACAAGAGAGGCTGCAACGCAGATTACTGCGATACAGCCTCTTCCTATTCCGGATAAGGGGAATTAGTTATTCTCCTTGTTTTTCTTTACGAAGCGCTCTTTGATACGAGCTTTCTTACCTGTAAGATTGCGGAGATAGTAAAGTTTAGCGCGACGCACTTTACCGTGTTTCATCACTGTGATTGACTCGATGAAGGGAGACTCCATGGGGAAGATACGCTCTACACCTACGCCGTCAGAAATCTTGCGAACAGTGAAACGTTTTTTGTCACCCTGACCGTTGATCTTGATTACAACACCGCGATACTGCTGGATACGCTCTTTGTTACCCTCTTTGATGCGGTAAGCTACAGTGATTGTGTCGCCGGGGCCAAATGCCTCAAACTCTTTCTTAGGAGTTGCAAATGCCTCCTCTGCAATTTTAATTAAATCCATTTGATTATGACGTTTAAAATTATTTGCAATGTAAATAAGCTTCTTATCCGGGCGCGGGGGACAGCCCCTTCTGACTCTTTCCGAGGTCGGAATCGTTATCCCGTCTTATCAGAGATTGCAAAACCGACTGCAAAGTTACAACTTATTTTTTAATTATGAAAGATTTTTGTTAAATTAGCGTGAAGTTTTCGGCTGTAGGCCTGTTTTTATCAGTAATGGAATATATTATTTAGCCGAACGACTTGAATCAATGATGGAAAGCTACGTTAAATCAATCAATATCAAGGGGGCTTTGATGAGCCTTGAGACTCCGAAGGTGATGGGTATACTTAATGCCACACCCGATAGTTTTTATTCCGGGAGCCGGGTTGCTGACCGCGAAAGTGTAGCTCGCCGAGTGAGGCAAATGGTGGATGAAGGTGTCGATATTTTCGACGTAGGAGGGTATTCCACTCGCCCGGGGTGTACAGACATTTCGCCAGAAGAAGAGTATTCCCGTCTCTCGGGTGCTTTGGAAGTGATTCGGAAACACGCGCCGGAGATTCCGGTGTCGGTCGATACGTTCAGGGCTGATGTGGCCCGCAGATGTGTGGAAGATTGGCAGGTGGATATCATCAACGATATCGGTGGAGGCACGCTTGACCCTGAGATGTTTGATACGGTAGCCGATCTTGATGTGGCATATATTCTTATGCATATAAAGGGCACACCGGCCACGATGGGAAACTTCACGGATTATGAGGATGTGGTGGCTGAGGTGTTGTCGGATTTGGCTTTTAAAGTTGCGGAACTGAGGCGGAAGAAGGTCAGGGATGTGATTGTGGATCCGGGATTCGGGTTTGCAAAGACTGTGGAGCAGAATTATCAATTGCTTGCTTTGCTCGACAGTTTTCATCTCACCGGCTCACCAGTGCTTGCGGGTTTGTCGCGAAAGACAATGATATGGAAGCCACTCGGCATAACCGCCGCCGATGCTGCAAACGGCACTACAGTTCTCAATACGGCAGCGCTTTTGAACGGTGCCGATATATTGCGTGTGCATGATGTGCGCAATGCAAAAGAGGCCGTGAAGCTTACGGAGCTGATGCGTAATGGCGCCACGGATAATAACCGTGTGATTCGGAAATTTGCTAATGTATAATTAGATAGTTATGTTTGGAATAAAAGATATAGTCGACATCCTGATAGTGGCATTGTTGCTTTTCTATCTTTACCGGCTGATGAAGAACAGCGGTACGTTATCACTGTTTTATGGAGTGCTTGCGTTTATCGTCATCTGGGTGGTTTCATTTGAGATCTTCAATATGCGCCTCACCGGCACGATTGTCGACAAGTTCATGAGCATCGGTCTGATTGTGCTTGTGATTTTATTTCAAGACCAGATAAAGCGTTTCCTTATAGACATAGGTAGCCGCGGGCGATGGAGCGTGTTCCGGAGGCTGTTCAAGCATCAGGATAAGGATGACGATCAGGAGCATTCCCGAGTGCTGAGTGTGGTTTATGCCTGTATGTCAATGTCGAAATCGAAGACGGGAGCCCTGATTGTGTTCCAGCGCAAAGTGCCGCTGACAGATTATGAAAAGACGGGCGATATCATCGATGCCGATATCAACGCCCGTCTTATAGAAAATATCTTCTTTAAAAACTCGCCGCTTCACGACGGCGCTATGATCATTGCAAATCACCGGATCAAATCGGTGGGGTGCATTCTCCCTGTCAGCCATGATATGAACATTCCGAAGAATCTCGGTCTGCGTCACCGCGCGGCCCTCGGAATGAGTCAGGTCACGGATGCTATCTGTGTGATTGTCAGTGAAGAGACAGGTAATATTTCAGTGGCGCGCGATGGCGCCATCACAGTGAAGGTGACCACGATAGAGCTGGAGCATATCCTGTCGTCGGCATTTACTCAGCAATAGATCTGAGACGGTCCGGCCTTATCAGGATAAATCAACTACCTTTAAAATGGCACGGGAGATTCCCCCGGTCCGGGCATGATGTCGGGCATCGGAATATCCGGTCCTGAAGATGCGAACGTGAATCCTCCGACTTCTTCGGAGGCTGATTCCTTGTTCATACGCGATTCAAGCTTGCGGGTCGGCCCGACCTGCGATATGGCATCCTGTACCATCTGGTAACCTTCTTCCCAGTTTTCAAATCGGGCGAATTTAGAGACGAACCGGAGATCGACAGTGCCCACCGCACCGCTTCGGTGCTTGGCTATGATAAGTTCGGCCTTACCGCGGATATCATTATTGTTTTCGTCAGTGGCACTGCGGGTGTAATACTCCGGGCGGTGAATGAAGCACACCATGTCGGCATCCTGCTCGATCGCACCTGATTCGCGGAGGTCGGAAAGCACCGGACGCTTATCCTCGCGAGTCTCTGTGCTTCGGTTGAGCTGCGAGAGTGCGATGATCGGGATGTTAAGCTCCTTTGCGAGAGCCTTTAGCGAACGTGAGATGGTAGACACCTCCTGCTCGCGGCTACCGAATTTCATTCCGGTGGCGTTCATGAGCTGCAGGTAGTCGATCATGATCATCTTCACACCATGCTCGCGAACGAGACGGCGGGCTTTCGTGCGGAGCTCCGTAATAGAGAGACCCGGAGTCTCGTCAAGATAGAGAGGGGCGGAGAACACTCCCCGAAGGCGAGTATTCAGGCGGTCCCACTCTTCGGGGGTAAGATTACCGGCCTTTATTTTCTCACCTTCAAGGTCGGCAACGTTACTGAGAAGACGTTTCACGAGCTGCACGTTGGCCATCTCAAGGGTGAATATGGCGATCGGAATGCTATAGTCAACCGACATATTTTTTGCCATCGAAAGCACGAACGCCGTCTTACCCATCGCCGGGCGTGCGGCGATGATGATAAGGTCGGAATTCTGCCATCCGGAGGTCATTTTGTCCAGGGCATGATAACCTGTCTGGAGACCGGAAAGACCGCTTTGTGCGTTGGCGGCAGTCTGAATCTGCTCGATGGCAAGGTTGATAACTGGGTCGATCTGCGTAACCTCTCGTTTGAGGTGAGTCTGAGAGATTTCGAAGAGTTTCCCTTCAGCGGCCTGCAAAAGATCGTCGACGTCATTGGTCTCATCGAAAGCATCGGCTTCAATCTGAGATGCGAAATTGATAAGGCGGCGGGCCAGAAATTTCTGAGCGATGATCTTTGCGTGAAATTCCACATTCGCCGCAGAATATACTCGTGCGGTGAGCTCCGTGATATGCACGGCGCCACCCACTTTTTCGAGTTCGCCATCTTTGCGCAACTGCTCGGTGACGGTCATCATATCGATGGGCCTCTGATTGAAACCGAGTGTGCAGATCGCGTTATATATTTTGGCGTTTACCGGATCATAGAATGCATCAGGCGTAAGAATATCGCATACGTTCATGTATGCATCTTTCTCAAGCATGAGCGCACCGAGCACCACTTCCTCTATGTCGGTGTCGCGGGGAGGAAGTTTGCCGGTGGAATCTTGTCGTATCGGCTCGAAGCCGGGGCGTTTATTATTGTTTGGAGCCATTATAGACTGAGTATAAAGTATGAAGTATAAAACTGAGTGCTGAAGCACTCCGCACAGAGGAGGGCGTGGTTAATTTACGGTGAGGAGGAGAAGGAGCCAGAGCGAGAAGCCGAACATCAGCATGGCCGTCTGGCCGAGCACCGGGTTGAGTTGTGCTCCTTCATAATGAGTGAGTTTTACCCAAAGCATATAATGCAGATTGGCATATATGAGAGCTCCGATCTGCCACATCACCGGGGCGCGGCCTATTGTTGCGACAACGCATAGCACCACAGCGAGAATGCCATTTATGAAATAGATCGTTCCCATGGTTCTACGTCCGAAAATTACGGCCGTTGTCTTTTTGCCGACTGCCTTATCGTCGTCCATGTCGCGGTAATTGTTTACTATAAGAACATTGGCACCCATCAATCCGATCGCAATAGAAATCGGCAATGCTACCGGTATAATCTCCCATGATGCTGTCTGGACGTATGCTGTGAAAAGCACCGGTACTACTCCGAAAAATACAATCACAGCCACTTCTCCTAATCCATGATGGGAGAGGGGCCACGGTCCGGCGGAATATGCGAGGGCGAACACGGCGATTGCTATGCCAAGTAGAATTAATTTCCAGCCACCCCAGTATATCAGGGTGCATCCCACGGCGCAAGCCACAGCGAGGAGAAGGAGCGTAGCCGTAAGCATGGCCTTAGGGGTGATGTCACCTTCCGTAACTCCTCTGCGGAATCCTTCGCGACCTTTCTTATCGAGCCCGTTGCGAAAATCGAAATATTCATTGGCAAAGTTTGAGACAATCTGAGCCATGACCGCGAAAACAAGACATATAGTGAACGGAAGAATCCGGAAAGAACCGTAATATGCTGCGCATCCTCCTCCGGCAATAACGCCGGCGACTGACACGGGCAATGTGCGCAGACGCATCGCCTCAATCCAAGATTTGATTTGAGCACTCATCAGTGATTTGCAATTATTTGATTATTGTTTTGCAGCTTCGTATTTTTCCATGAATTCAATGAATTTGTCGGCTATTTCCTCTAATTCATTAAATTTCCGAAGCTGTTTTACTTCTTCGGGAAGTGCTTTGTAGCCATATTTCAGACCTGCCAGACCCATTGCGACAGCACCGTTTGTATCGGCATCTCCACCGGCATCGATAATCTTGCTCAGAGTTTCTTCGGCCGAGTTGCAGTGCCATACGGTCCAAAGGGCGGCCGCCATGCATTTGCGGGTCTGCCATATATTATCGGGATCATCGATAGCTATATCTTCGAATTTCCCGCTGTAAGCCACATCAAGAGCGTGAATCGTGCGGCCGTCGAGAGTGTGTGCCGACGCGCGAAGAGTATCATAAGATGCGGGTTCACCGGTGCGTAGAAGTGAATCGGCCATGAGAGCCACTAATACTCCTGTCGAGACGCAACGGGAATCGTCGTGAGTCAGCGAGATGCAGTCGAGGGTGTTGCCTAAAAGACGAGGATTTCCGAGAATTCCGCTAATTATGGCTCTGGGCAAAGCCTCGTTGCGTGCCTGTGAGAGATTATTCTCCATCCAGACGTGATGAGTTGTTTCGAGCGGGTGATCTTCCCAACCTTCATAATGGATAAGCTCATTGTAGAAGTCGGGCATATCAATGCCGTCCAGACTGAACCACTCCTTGAGTTTGCTTGCGAAATGACGGATGTCTAAACCTTCACATTCCAGAATGGACTGTATAAAGATAAGGTTGACATTAGTGTCGTTGGTCCATTCTCCGCGTTTCCACATGCAACGGTGTCCGTCGCGGATTATTTCCGAGAAATGGCGTAATCCGTCGGGATAATGGAATTTCACCTCGTCGGCAGTCATGAATTCTGTGCCGAGGCCGAGTGCATCGCCGAGTGCCATTCCGAATATTGCTCCCTTGATTCTGTCTGAAAAGTTCATTAAGTGTTAGGTTTGAGGGTTTTGGATATAAGGCGTAGAGGTCAAGGCGAAGAGCGCGCGTGAAGGATGCCGTGCAATCCGGTCGAGGGCCATCCTCGCCTTGATTGAATGCAAAATTAACAAAAAATACTTAGCGTCGCAATTTTTTGAAGAATGATTGCATCAATTCGCGACATTCTTCTTCCAGTATGCCCCGGTCGATTATTGTTTTAGGATGAACGGGGGTGCGCTGTGGATTGAAGTATGAGAAGAAGCCGCGCTTGGTGTCAGATGCTCCGTAGACTATCCTCCCGATCTGACTCCATCCGAGGGCTCCGGCGCACATGGGGCAGGGCTCTACGGTGACATATAGCGTGCAGTCGGGTAGATATTTTCCACCAAGATATTCGGCAGCGGAGGTGATGGCCTGCATTTCGGCGTGAGCCGTAACGTCGTTGAGGGCTTCTGTGCGGTTATGAGCCTTGGCGATTATCTTGCCGTTGACAACAATGACCGCGCCGATCGGTATTTCTCCTTCATCGTAGGCCGCCTGTGCTTCCGCAAGCGCCATTTTCATGTAAAATTCATCGGTGCCAATCATAAATCCTTAAGTTTTTCTGCCACTTCTGTCATGAGCCAGCGGGGAGTGGAGGTGGCGCCACAGATTCCGATGGTTTCAGCCCCTTTAAGTTCGCTGAGATCGAGCTGGGTGCCGTCGCTGACAAGATAAGATCTCGGATTCACACGCTTACACTCCTCGAAAAGCACCTTACCGTTGGAGCTTTTGGCTCCGCTTACGAATACGATGGCATCGTGGCTTGCCGCAAATTCGCGGAGTTTGGTCAGGCGGTTGGCCACCTGACGGCAGATAGTGTCGAAATATTCGAACGATCCTGCAGATTTACGCTTCTGTATTTCTCCGACTATGTTGCGGAATCCTTCGAGTGATTTTGTGGTTTGAGAGTATAATAGGATATCGCGGGAAAGATCGATTTTTTCAAGATCTTCCACCGTCTGGATCACTATAGCGTGTCCGTCGGTCTGGCCGACGAGTCCGTTAACTTCCGCGTGCCCCTCTTTGCCATAAATCAGAATCAGCGGCATCTCCTTGATTTCTCCCTTTTCAAAGAGGCTGCGGTTGGTGTCGTATGCCTCTTTGATTCGCCTCTGAAGCTGGAGCACCACCGGGCAGGTGGCATCAATGATGGTTATGTTGTTGGATTTCGCGATACGATAAGTCGACGGTGGCTCGCCATGAGCGCGCAATAACACTGTGGAGTCTTTAAGATGCTCCAATTCTGCATGGGTGATGGTGTGCAAGCCTTTGTGGCCTAAACGTTCCACCTCCGAAGCATTGTGCACGATGTCGCCGAGGCAATGGAGTGAGCCGGAACGATCCAGCTCCTCCTCTGCCTTGCGTATCGCAGTCACCACTCCGAAACAGAAGCCGGAGTTGTCGTCAATCTCAATTACAGGCACTTTTACTAATCAGGAGTTAGAAATTAGGAGTTGGGAATTAATATTTTCCCTGACCTCATTTCTGATTTTTTATCTAATTAATTTTTGTTTGATAGAGGTTAAGGAGCCAATCCATCTGTTCGGTGATGGTCATTTTGTCATTATCAAGCACTACGGCATCGTCGGCTTTACGCAACGGTGATTCCTTGCGGGTAGTGTCGATATGATCACGTTCCTTGATATTGGCGAGCACTTCCTCGTATGTCACGGCCTCCCCCTTATCGGTCAATTCTTTGACACGGCGACGGGCTCTCTCTTCGGGAGAAGCGTTGACAAACACTTTCATTTCCGCGTTTGGGAATACGGTCGTGCCTATGTCGCGGCCATCCATCACGATACCCTTCTCTTCGCCGTAGCTTTGCTGAATCCCGGTGAGGTAATGGCGCACTTCAGGAATTACGGCAACCGGGCTGACCAATGAGCTGACTTTCATGTCGCGTATCTCGGTCTCTACATCCTTACCGTTGAGGATGGTATGCTGAATGCCGTCGGCTCCGGCAGGGTTGAAAGAGATATGGATAAGGGGGAGAGCCTTTACAAGTGCCTCAACATCCACTTCTCCCCCGGGGTGAACCATGCCGTTTTCAAGAGCATAGAGGGTTACGGCACGATACATCGCACCGGAGTCGACATAAACATAACCTATGCGGCGTGCCAGATCGCGCGCCATTGTTGATTTGCCTGACGATGAATAACCGTCAATGGCTATCACTATCTTCTTCATCCGGATTATTCTTTGCTTGTTTTCTTTGACGTAGTTTTCTTGACTGCCGGTTTTTTAGCTGTGGCTTTCTTCTCAGTGACTTTCTTGGTCTCCACCTTTTTCTCCGATACTTTCTTGGCTGCAGCTTTTTTCTTCGGTTTAGGTCTCACCAGACGGAGCACCTGAGCAGTGCGGGCCGGGAGATATAATTTGAGCCATCCTTTTCCGGCGGGTGAATAGAGTGGATCTGCCTGAGTGAAATGATGGATTGTATCATCGATGTTGCCGAAACCGCCGAACTTCTTGGAATCGCTGTCGAGAATCACTTCATATTCTCCTGCGGGAGCAAGGAAACCGTAATCGTTGAAGGATTTGATCGGATTCCAGTTGAACACGAAGATGAGGTCGCCGCGACGGAATGCCAGCACCTGGTCGTCGTCCTTCTCCCAAAGTTTTTCCACCGGAAGAGCCTGGAAGTCATAGTAACCGGCCACGGTTTCGATCATGGCATTATCGAAAGCGTTGAGGAATTTATATTTCAAATCCTCACGATCCACGAGATCCCACTGACGGCGGGCGTATTGGTAGCTCCAGCCGTTACCTTCGCGCGGGAAGTCGATCCATTCGGGATGACCGAACTCATTGCCCATGAAGTTGAGGTATCCGCCGTTGATCGAGGCGAGGGTTACAAGGCGGATCATCTTGTGGAGCGCCATGCCGCGCTCAACGGCGAAGTTATTGTCGTCCACCATCATGTGCCAGTACATCTCCTTGTCGATAAGACGGAAAATAATAGTCTTGTCTCCCACGAGTGCCTGATCATGGCTTTCGCAATATGATATTGTCTTTTCGTCGGCGCGACGGTTGGTGAGCTCCCAGAAAATAGATGTCGGATGCCAGTCCTCATCTTTTTTCTCCTTGATCATCTTGATCCAGTAGTCGGGAACGCCCATAGCCATACGATAGTCGAAACCGATACCACCGTCCTCAAACTTGGCGGCGAGTCCGGGCATGCCGCTCATCTCCTCGGCTATAGTGATTGCCTTCGGATTGATTTCATGGATAAGAAGGTTGGCCAATGAGAGATAAACGATTGCGTTGGTGTCCTCGTTGCCGTCATAATAGTCATCGTAGCTGCCGAACGCTTTGCCCAGACCGTGGTTGTAATAAAGCATCGAGGTCACACCATCGAAACGGAAGCCGTCGAATTTATACTCTTCAAGCCAGAATTTGCAGTTGGAGAGGAGGAAATGGAGCACGGAGTTCTTGCCGTAATCAAAGCATAGAGAATCCCAGGCGGGGTGCTCGCGGCGACCGTCGCCATAGAAATATAGATCATAAGAGCCATCGAGACGTCCGAGCCCTTCGACTTCATTCTTCACAGCGTGAGAGTGAACGATGTCCATAATCACGGCTATGCCACGTTCGTGTGCGTCGTCGATGAGCCGCTTGAGGTCGTCGGGGGTGCCGAATCGTGATGATGCGGCATAAAAGCTGCTGACATGATAGCCGAATGAGCCGTAATAGGGATGTTCCTGAATGGCCATAATCTGAATGGCATTATATCCGTCGGCCGCTATTCTGGGAAGGGTCTTAGTCCGGAATTCCTCGTAAGAACCTACGCCCTCCTCCTGCTGAGCCATGCCGATATGGCACTCGTAGATAAGGAGGGGTTTGGTGTCGGGGGAGAATTTCTTAACCTTGAATTTATATGGATTCTCGGGTTCGTAAACCTCTGCATTGAAGATATGGGTCTGCGGATCCTGAACCACACGGCGAGCATAAGCGGGAATCCTTTCGCCGCTTCCGCCGTTCCAATCCACCCGCATCTTGAAAAGGTCGCCGTTGTGGATGAAATCTGCGGGAAAACGACCCTCCCACACGCCGTCGCCGATGGGCGAGAGACTGTATCGTTCATCATCCTTCCAGTCGGAAAAAGTGCCGATAAGCCAGATTCGTGTGGCATTGGGAGCATACTCGCGGAAAACCCATTCACCGGATTTCTCACGGTGCAGCCCGAAATAATTATAAGCATTTGCAAATTTGGAGAGAGAACCATCTGTCGCCGCAGTGAGTTCTTCCATTTTACGAATCACGTCGTCATGACGACCTTCGATGGCAGGAGCGAAAGGCTCGAGCCAAGGGTCATTGCGCAGTATGGCAAGTTTCTTTTTCATATATCTTTATGGTTATATACTTTTAGATTCAACATTAATAATAAAACATCTTCACCCCTTGATCTGTTCTAATCGGGGGCGCGGAGGCAGTGGCGAATGACTGTG
>JAIEAO010000092.1 GCA_029071345.1 Muribaculaceae bacterium
GACGCGACCTCCGCGACGCTCCTCGCCACCGCATTAAATTAGGAGTTAGAAGTTAGGATTTAGGAGTTATGGACAGGGATTGTGGCGCGAACGCAGTGAGCGCACTTCTCTGAAAACTGAAAACTGAAAACCGAAAACTAAAGTGGAAAAATACGACGAATCTACACTCAGCCGCTTATATCTCAAGGATACGGCTTTTCGCGATCTGATGCAGAAACGCATTGTCAATGTGTTGCTTATCGCTACGCCGTATGACGCTTTCATGCTTGAGGAAGATGGCCGTGTGGAGGAACAGATATATTTTGAATATAGTCGCCTTAATCTCTCCTCACCGCCGCGCTTCACAAAAGTGGCCAATTATCGTGAGGCATACGAGGCATTAACGGAGAAACGTTTCGACCTCATCATCGCCATGCCGGGTGTGGATGTGTCGGAAACGTTCCGGGAGGCTGTGGAGATAGATCGTCTGTATCCCGACATTCCGTTGGTGGTGCTCACTCCGTTTTCTAAAGAGGTGCGCCGACGCATTGCCAATGAAGATTTGCGTGGTGTGGATTACGTCTTTTCCTGGCTCGGCAATGTTGATCTTATCTTGGCTATCATCAAGCTGATAGAGGATAAGATGAATGCCGAAAACGATATAGGAGTCGTCGGCATTCAGGGAATTCTGCTTATTGAGGATTCCATACGGTTCTATTCGTCGGTGTTGCCTCACCTTTTCAAGTATCTGTTGAAACAGTCGCTTCGCAACTCCACCGAGGCGCTCAATGAGCATGAGCAGATGCTTCGTATGCGAGGCCGCTCCAAAGTACTGCTGGCGCGCGACTATGAAGAGGCGCAGGCGTTGATGGAGAAATATGGCGACAACATTCTCGGCATCATCTCCGATGCCCGTTTCCCGCGTAACGGAGAGAAAGACCCATGCGCGGGGATGGCGTTTGCCGCCGAGGTGAAGAAGAAATATCCTAACTTGCCGATCATCATGGAGAGTCAGGAGAGCGCCAACCGTTTCCCTGCCGAAAAGGCCGGTTATGTTTTTCTTGACAAGAACTCAAAGACGCTACCGCTCGATCTGCGTGAGGCGGTGACAAAGAATTTCGGTTTCGGAGACTTTATAGTTCGCGACCCGAAAACCGGCAACGAACTGACTCGCATACGCAATCTACGCGACCTTCAGAAAAGTATCAATACCTTGCCCGATGATGTGCTCTATTACTATTGCACAAACAATTACATCTCGCGCTGGCTCTATTCGCGCGCGCTTTTTCCGCTCGCCGAGATTCTCAAACGGTTTAACCTCCGGGGCGTCGAGGATATACCGAAGGTGAGGAAACTTATTTCGGAACTGATTGTGAAATATCGCCGCATGAAGAACCGGGGTGTGGTGGCCATCTTCAATCGGGACAATTACGACAGCTGGAGCAACTTTGCCCGCATCGGTGAGGGGTCGATGGGTGGAAAGGGGCGTGGCCTTGCCTTCATAGATCAGATCATTAAGCGTCATCCGGAATGCGACAATTTTGATGGAGTCCAGATCACGATTCCGCACACGCTGGTGGTCTGCACGGATATCTTTGATGAATTCATGGATGCCAACGGTCTCTATAAGATCGCCCTTTCCGATGCTCCCGATGATGAGATTCTCAAGGCTTTTCTCAATGCTGATCTGCCGCCTGAACTCACGGATGATTTTATGGCATTTTTCGATGTTGTGCAACGCCCGCTGGCGGTCCGCTCAAGTTCGCTGCTCGAAGATTCGCACTATCAGCCTTTCGCCGGCATCTATTCCACATATATGATTCCCTACACGCAGGATAAGGAGTCGCGGCTGCAGCTGCTCTCGGATGCTGTCAAGGCGGTTTATGCGTCGGTGTTCTTTGCTGATTCAAAGGCTTATATGAATGCCACCAGCAATGTTATCGACCAGGAAAAGATGGCTGTAATCCTGCAGGAAGTTGTGGGGCGGGATCACGACGGGTACTATTATCCGAGCTTTTCGGGTGTGGGCCGTTCGCTCAACTATTACCCTACGGGCGAGGAGCGCACGGAAGAGGGGGTGGTGGAAGTGGCCGCCGGCTTGGGTAAATATATAGTCGACGGAGGCACGGCATTGCGTTTCTCCCCGAAACATCCCGATAAAGTTTTGCAGACATCCACGCTCGAACTGGCTTTGCGCGACACGCAAACTTTCCTCTACGCATTGCCTGAATATGCCGATACGGGTGCGGATTTCGCTGTTGATGACAGTTTCAATATCGCGCGCCTCAGCGTGGCAGATGCTTTCAAATCGGGAGCGTTGAAATATCTTGTCTCAACTTTCGATATCAACGACCGTATTATCCGAGATACGGAATTCGGCAAGGGGCGTAAAGTCGTAACTTTTGCCAACGTCTTAAAGCACAATGCGTTTCCGCTTGCGAAGGTAGCTGATTTTATGCTTGAAACGGGGCAGTATGAGATGGGACGCCCAGTGGAGATCGAGTTTGCCGGAAATATCAGCCCGACAAAGGGTGAACATGGAGAGAAAGGCACGGTCTACTGGCTCCAGATTCGCCCGATTGTCGACACGAAGGAGATGCTCGACGACAAACTGCTCGACGTTGCTGACAGCGAACTGATAATGCGCAGCGAGACGGCGTTAGGTCACGGATTGATGGATAATGTGCGTTATCTTGCCTACGTCCGCCCTGAAAAATTCGACTCGGCGCATAACCGTGAACTGGTGAACGAGATTGAGAAGATAAACGCTGATTTCGTGGCGCGCGAGGAGCCGTATATCCTCGTAGGACCCGGACGATGGGGTTCGTCAGATCCTGCTTTGGGCATTCCGGTGAAGTGGCCTCAGATTGCGGGCGCAAGGCTCATTGCCGAATCGGCTTTGCCCGGCTACCGCATTGAGCCCTCGCAAGGCACTCACTTCTTCCAAAACCTCACCTCATTCGGTGTGGGATACTTCACCATCGACCCTGCGGGAGGAAACGGTTTCATTGATCTGGATTATCTCGACTCACTGGCCGCCGAATACGAATCGGAGCGCATACGGATAGTCAAATTCCCCGCCCCCTTAACCATCGCCATCAACGGCCGCAAATCCAAAGGCATCGTAGTCAAGCCAAAACCTTAGGACCTCTGCCCTAAACCTTTGGCTTGACTAAAGCACACCGCGCGGACGCGCAAAGTAAGAAGTATAAAGAATCCCGCGCGGACGTGCAAAGTATTAGGGAATTGTTAAAGCACACCATCGCTGTGACTGCGATGAAAAGCATCATAATTTTCGTAAAGCTCTCATTCTTTAAAAGTTTTTGGTTTATAAATATTTATAGAATATGTTATTATGAGCTTATCTTAATATTAAGATTAAATTATTATGTAGCCTCTGCCATTGCACGTCTGACATTTGCCTGTACCGTGACATGTATTACAAGTTTTATTTGTAATTGGATTCACACCTTTACCATTACAATTCCAGCATTTGCCCGATTCATTACAAGATTTGCATGGATAGTGATGATTAGAGGAGCCTCCACCACTATTACCGCCACTACCGCTCGAGGAATTATCTGATGGATTTGAACTGCTGTATACCGCCCTTAAGGGGGAAATAGAATTTACAGTTGTAATTTGGAAATAGAGTTCTCCATCATTATTCATCGCATATCTTAAATATGTATTTTCATAAGGTATTAGCAAATCGAATTTCCCATCTGATTCCAAAAAGCCCCAAAAGTTTTCGGAGTATTGCAGATATGGTCCATCAATATTGCTCCACGGAATTTCGTCAAAATAATTCCATCCTGTGATAGGAAAGAAAATACTTTTACCATTAGGACCTGTAACTTTCACTCCTTCCGTTCCATTGAATATACATCTGCTCCAGGAGCATAGGTTTTTGAGCTCCATAGCTTCGGTTTCTGTTGGAAGTCTCCAATTCTTTCCCATAAGATGCCGTAATCGATCCCAGTCTGAGCCACTTATTTGGCTTGGTATTTTAGTAGACTTTCCCCAGTAAACCGGTAGAGTGTAATCTCCGAATTGATATGGACTAAAAGCTCCATAATTACAAGTCGCCCAAGGTACGCTTAGACCTATATCAATGTATTCGTATCCATCTGATCTACCCGTTGCATAAAAAGACTCGTAGTCAGTTATTTCTTGGGATGGTTCGTCTTTGTCGCAGCTGACGAACAGGGCCGCGCACATTAACATCATGATAAGTGAGTATAAGTATCTTTTCATATTGCTATTATTTGTTGTTGTTATTGGTTTGCCACTTCGAGGTAGCCACGGAGTGGCGATGTTATTGTTAACCGTGCATGACCGAAGGGAGTGCACGGAAGTGAGTCGTATCAATCAATGAGTCGCGGAGCGATGATGTCATGAAAACCTTTTAGATACGTCATAACATCATGCCTCCGGCACTCCATATTTATTGGGAGCTTCCTATCCCCACACTCAGTCGCGTTGCTCCTTCATACGGGGTTTTCGATAATCACGCCGTTCCACGACTCTGTCGCGGTCGCAATCCAATAGAATCCGTTTCTCGCAAAGCCGCTCGCGGCGATGCTGTCAGAAAATTTGCGATAGGTTTAAAATTGAAAAGCAATACCGGCTACCATGCCGAAGGCGGCCTTTGATCCGCTTGCAAATGCAAAGTTCATTTGGGGACCTGCAAAAATACCAAAACTGTCGGAAAGGGCTAAATGAAGTGCCGGAGCTAATCTCCCTCCCCATGAAGCGTGCGAATTGCCTTTATCGAACGAGACTACGCATACAACATCTATCGGCATATTGATGAAGATATTTTCAGTAATATCTACTCTGGCAGAAGGTCCAAATTCTACACAGCATCCCCAGTCTTTAACAACTCCGGCATTTATTAAGAAAGCCAAATCTCCGCCAACATGGAATGCGCCCCAATGGGCAATAGAACTGGCAGACATACCAACTCCATACCAACTGGATTCCTTAGCATAGTCAAAGTTATTCATTTCATAAAGTGCCTTTACGAAGAAACTATGACGTATCAGATTACCTTCAGAATCAATTCTACCTCTTTTTTTATCTGAATTTTGATTCGTTGCCACAGGTTGTGACGGCATTTGATTAACAGCGGTGCCATATGTCGAGTTTGCGGTCGAGGTTGTAGTCGTGGTGGCGACCGACCCTACGCTCTCCGGGATGTTGAGTTTGAGGCCTACGTAGAAGAGTTTGTCGGCTCCGGGATTGGCGGCGAGAAGCTGCGCCTCGGTGATGTTATATTTAGCCGCGATGCTCTGCAGGCTTTCCCCGCGGGCCACGGTGTGGGTCTGTGCGAAAACTGATACGCTCCAGAACAGGAGGGCGATAAGTGTGATAAATTTCTTCATAAATTCAGGTTATTATAGAATTTGGATGATAAGTATATTCGATAGGCTCCAGAAAGAGGTTGCGTCTTTGACCACGAGGGTAGTCATGTCGCCGCTTTGACGCAGTATGTAGCTCGAGGCCGGGGCGGGAGTAAGGAGCTTAACTTTTTTGGCATGGATTGGCAGCTCCTTGAACATGGCGATGTTCACCTTGTTGCAGTGCGATGTGCTGATCTTGCTGAGGTTGGTCTTGCTCTTGCGCAGGAATCCTCCACCTTCGATTACGCCCAACTCCTTCAACTGCTGCTTGTCGGCCACGAGCACGTAACCTTCGTTGATGATTTCGGTCTGCGTCTGCACCGCTTCCGACAGCGCAGTGTTCTGCGCCGTCAGGTCGCCCACGTCGCTCGTAAGTTTGTTTACTCGCTCCTTGAGGCTGGAGATGTTGCGCTTCTGTCCGCTCAACTCGGCTTTGAGACGGTTGATCTGCGCCTCTTTTGTGCTCAACTGGTTTGTTAGGTAAGCTATCGTGTTGCGCAGTCCGCTTGTGCGCACGGTGTCTACACGGTTGTTGAGCGAGTCGACAAGCGACGCGATTCTTTCCCGCTGACCCAAGATGATTTGGGAGAGCTGGTTGAGACGCATGGCTACATCGCTTTGACTGTAGCGACGGTTTGACTCCGCCCCCATCTGAATGGTAAGCAGTCGTTCCTGTTCGGAAACGCTGTCGATGCAGGCTGATACCTCGTCGAAGAAGGAGGTCATCAATTCCAGATCGCGTTGGTTGGCATTGGCTGCCGCATAGAGCGAGTCGCGCTCGATGCGCAGTGCGTCGACATCCTCGGCATTATCCTTCTTACCGCACGAAGTCATGCTGCATAACGCCAACAGTATCAGTAAATAATGAAAGTGTTTCATAACTTTCTGTTGAAATATTAGAATGTAATTTTTTTATGCTTAACCTTGAAGAGGTGAGTTAATAGTAACCCCTATCGGAGTGAGGGAGCGTAAGCGAGCCGAACGGAGATTGGGGTAAGACCACCCACCTCCAAAACTGACCTGGGAGAGGTCCGATAATAATGGTTCGCCTCTTCGACGCTGTTTAACGCGGAGGGGCTGTTGCTTGCAACTGCCCGATTTGCAGATCAAGCCTACATTTATTCTACCAAGCCGACACTTGCTCGCAAGTGTCGCTCCGATTTTCGCCGTCACGGAGTGCCGGTGTTACTCTTGTTGCGGTCGCGGCATGTTGCGACCCTACTAATCATTGTCGGGGTTGTGACTCTACATAGAATCCGTTTCCCGCAAAGCCGCTTGCGGCGTTACCGGGGGAGTCACGCCGTTCCACGGCTCCGATTAGCGGTAGGTGTATTTCAGGTTATACGTACTCATTGACTCGTATCCTGCAACTGATTCGATAGTCTCAGAAGATAATCGACCCTCAGAATCTAATTTCGTACTAATATTATATTTTTTAATTGATGTGTTATTACTAACTTTTCTCTCTATCGTAATCGAAGCTGGTAGAAGAGTAGGTGCAACTCCTAATAGCCCAGTCTGCAGTATGCAAGTGCATTCATAATCGCTTGGCTCGAAATATAATAATTCGCATTCCCAGAATGAAGCGGGCCATATTCCGGTTTTATTTTGATCGTTACTGTATGAGATTGTAGCAAGTTCCTTTCCTGTGTATATATCTTCTTTCCAAGTTCTAAGAATTTCAACTAATAGATTATCTTTCCATGTATAGATTGTTTCTTCATAGAAGTCTATATCCTCACAAATCTCACGAACAATATACCCCTTGTTATCATATTCGAATGTTGTAGATTCTGTGCCCGACCATGCCTGAGCTCTTGTTAAGTATCCGGCGGAGGAAAGGGTGACATTAATTTTATGTCCATCCACTGTCATTGAGAATGGATTCCAGGAAAAATCGGTCAATTCATCATTCCCGGATTCGCTGATGCTTTTAATCTTATTTGACTCATCATATTGAAATATATACTTAGCAAAATAATCACTATAGCCGGATTCTTTTTCGGTAATCTCAAGACTGCTGAGCTGGGCGGTGGAGGTTGGAGTTGGAGTTGGGTTGGGATTGGGATTGGGGGTTGGGTCGTCGCCGTTGTTGTCTTTGTCGCAACTTGCAAGCGGGAGGATGAGGATCATCGTCGCCGCTAATGAATGGAAGTATCTTTTCATTTGACTTACATGTCTCTTCCATTCCCGAATCGACTAAAAATTAATAAAAAAGAGAGCGTGGAATGATGTTCAGTTTATCTTAACGGAGGCATCGCCAAACGCCTATCAGAGAAATAAACAGTCCACTCCCACGCCTAATCGAATATCGATTCCCCTTGCCGGGGAGCGGACATACGACAAGCATGAGCGCCCTTTGACTGCTCTGTCCTTCTCTGATTTGAAATTGGCGATTTCCGTTAAAGGATAAAGCAAGAAACGCTTCTATAAAAATATGTATCGCGCATTTTGCGTTGCGCGATACAAAGTTAAATTTTAATTTCGGATTTTACAAATCTAAGCAATATAAAGTTAATTGCAAAGGGGATTATTATTGTTTCGCCTCTTCGAGGCAAGGGTTAATGGGTATAGTCTAACCCCACATTTCGCCGGCTTCGCCGTCTCCATGCGGGGTTAATATTGATACGCCCTTTCAGGGTTGTTTAACGCGGAGGGGCTGTTGACCCCACACTGCACTCACTTCGTTCGTTGGTGCGGGGTTACGATTGCCTCGCCCTTTCAGGGCTTGCTCCGTTTTTCGCCGTCACGGAGTGCCGGCTTTACGATTCGCCCTTTCGGGGCGGGTTGTCGCGGTGGACGCGATATATCGCGTCCCTACTGGTCGCGGTTGTCATTGAGGCAATCGCGGCATGCCCCGACCTACTTCTCACTTCTCACTAGCGGGGGGTGATGGTGAAGGTGATGGTGCCGCGGGATTCGCCGGCGCCTTTCTTGGCTGACCATTTGGCTCCGCGGGCTGCCTGTTCGCACGCGCGGCGTATGGCTGCTGATGCGCCGCCGCTGGCGGTGGCCGATATTACTTTCCCTTCGGCATCGATGACTACGGAGACTGTGACGGTGGTTTTGTTGCGCAAGGTTACGTCGGGTTTCGGGCAACCGAGGAAGGTACGGCCCGAGGCGTTTCCTGAGATACCTAAGCCCGAGCCCCCGGCACCGTTGTTTCCGTTGGTGCCTTCTGTCGCGCCGTTGCGGCCTGAGAAGGCGTTGGCCACGGTGGAGGTCACTTTCTGTTTTTCTTCGTTGGTGATGGTCGGCTCGGTAGTCTTGACGGGGCTTTCTTTTGTGGTGGTGATGTGTTTTTCTACAGGAGGTGCGGGTTTGGGATTCTCACCCTTTACCACGAGTTTGGTGTTGTCGGTTTCTGCCGGTTCGGGTTCACCTTTAAATGCTTTTGCCGGGGCATCGTTGACCACGGCGTCCTCTTCGCCGAGGGGCTTGAGGATTTCCGGCTCGAGGAACAGCTCTTCCTCCTCCATGCTGATTTCGGGCGTGGAGGCCGCGGCAAGCTGTTCGCGGTCGAACGAGACTTTGCCGAAGAAGAGTGACAATATGATGAGGAGCATGACGACAAAAGTTATTGCCGCGGCGATGCTTTTATCTTTTTGCTCTTGCTTCATTTGTAATTAATTAGTGGAGACAGATTTGGCGTGGGTGGCGAGCACCATCTTGAGTTTGCGGCGGGCAGCGAGGTCGAGGATGTCGACAACTTTACCGTAGTCCACGAGTGAATCGGCATAAAGAGCCACTGCGCGGAGTGAATCCTGCTGCTGGATGTCGGTTAGGCGCAGTGTCAGTTCGTCGAGGGTGACGGCCACAGGCGAAGAGAGCGTGTTGGTGGAATCGTTGCGGTCTTCCACAAGGAATATATTTTTATCCGCATCGATATAGACC
>JAIEAO010000093.1 GCA_029071345.1 Muribaculaceae bacterium
AAGAATAATATTAAAAAATATTAAATATGTTAATTATAATTAATTTATTTTGATTATAGTAATAATATATTATTTATAATATATTATTATGTAATTATAAGGTTGAATAATACAGAAATTTTCGATTTACACAACTAAAACACCCTAATGGAATATTGCATACCCCTAAGGTGTTTTAGACGTTTATAAGCGCATTAATAAGCGTTATAGATTATTTGTTTGTATATATGAAACGATTTAAAATATACTTATTTTCGTGTTCTTGCTATTCATTATGCTCGAAATGTCTAAATCTATTAGACCCATACCCTTGAACGTAAAATTATTAATCCTTTCTAAAGAATCTTTAATATACTCCTGTTGCGTATTAGATAATTTCGAAATAGGCTTATCGAACAAATTTAAATCAGAAAACAGCGTCTCATCTGCATTAAGCATCAAATCGCACGTTATAGGATATTCCTCAACGTCTGGCACTTCTTCAAACAATGGGAAAGAGGTATGTATTTCTCTATCTAAGGATAACGAATCAAAATTATATAAATCTTGATTATAGACTTCTAAATCCTCTTTAGTTACATCTGACATCTCAAATTTTGTTACTGCATTTTCAGAATCAAAATTAATGCAGTCTTTAAAGACAAATTTTAATTTTTTCATATTTTAAATATTTTAATTATTTATTGTGCAATGCTATAAAGTTCTCTTACAGCCTTAACTCTATTCTTTAAGGGAACTTCTATGTTAAACAATGTTTTTAGGGTGTCAACTTTAACACCATACTCTTCCATTAAAGTATTTTGTTTTCTTTCTATCATGGCTATAACCTCTTCAAACGTAGGATTCTCCTTTGCAGTTTCAGCCCCTAAGAATTTAAGGATGCTTAAACCCTCCTCTACTCCATCAACTAAATAATTATTACCCTTACTTGCAGAGACGGGGATATTGACAGATGGAACCACGCCTTTGGGTTTGTCCATACTTTCAATAGTTTTAGCCACTTCGTTTAATTTATCCTCTTTAGTTAGAATGCTATAAACCTCCTCAATCATCTTTGTGCCAGAGTGCGCACTCATGCCCTTAATATCAGAGGGGTCAAGGCCAAACTCTCTTATGCAGTTGGTTATGAACGTTCGCCTTGCATCATGTGACGAAATATTATCACAAACTTTTATTGTTTTAGATACGATTCTATTATTAATCGTTTGTGTTTTAGTTATTTTCCTATCAAGACCAACCATTTTTGCTAATGTCCTTATATTATTGTTTATATTACGCCTTAGTTTAGTTGTGTCCTCGTAATTAAATTTCGTAATCTCTCCATCGATATATGGTCTCATCATCTCTAATGTGTCAGAATAGAAGTTAGGAGCATTGAGCGGTATATTTGCATGAACTCCCTTTTTGGTAGTCTTAAACGTTGCATAAGTAACTTGACCTTTATCTTCATGATTACTCGAATCAAGTAACAAGGGAAAATCCTCTAGTCTAATTCCACTTTGACACTGAATAACAAATAAGTCTCTGTATTTCTTTTGTTTTGCATTAAGGTCAGTTAATAATTTTAACTTTTCAATTTCTGAATGAGTTAAGGCTATGCCATTCTCTTTTTTATCTTCTCTGCTTCGCTTCTCTTTAATGGGTGCAAGCAGAGAAAAATCAATATCGAATTTAATATTATCATCATCTCTTTGCGCTGTCACTAAAAGAAATTTAATAACCCCTAATGTTGTTCTCGCCGTGGATGCTGAGTTTGTTTCGCAAAGATAATCCCTAAATTTCTTTAGGTTCTCTTGTGTCATACTTCTAACATCATCTTCAATTTCGTAAATCGCCATAAAACGTTTTAGCACGTCAACCTTACTCCAATAGGTTCTCAATGTTGTGTCTTTGTCAGAGTGTCTTTCTGCTGTTTGTTTGAGCGATAATGATAGCATTTGCTTGCAATTTTTATTTTTCATCATAATATTGTTTTTAAATAATTTAATAATATTATCTTGTTGGTTAGCCAACGCTGCAAAATTACAAAGAAAAAATTTCTGGCAGTAGTTAAATAATGTTAAAAGATTTTTATTTACCTCAAAGTGTATTGTGTAATCCAAAGAATTTGTTATGGCATTGAAGTTTATCTTATCTTTATTCCAACAATCTTTTTTAACCTTTAGTCTTGTTGATATTCTGCTGACCTTATCTCCAATCCTATAGCGTAGATAAACCACTCCCCAACCTCTTTTATTATAATTAGGAACATAAAATTTTAGCCTAATCCCCTCATTTAAAACAGGTAAAGAGTCAATAGTGCTATAATTTTGCACAAAATCAGACTTTAAATTAATATCCTCATTATCAATGTTATATAAATTTGTATCTCGAAAAACTATGTCTGAATCTATGTTAGAAACTCTGTCAGACTCTATGCGTAAACCTGTGTTTCGAGGGTCAAAAAGGGTTGAGGTTGCCATGATGTTACTTATTGTAAGGGTTATCATTAAGCCTCTGACAATATCGTAACTAACTAACTTTCAATATAAAGAAAAAAATCCGCTAAATTAGTTGCTTATATAGCACAGATTTATTATTTTTGTGCAAAATTACATAAAAGAATCCACACAGCGAAGTGAGAGGCGATATTAAATGCCTTATACTTTAAAAATAAATACAATACCATAAATCTAACAACATGAGTATTCCCTTCATTACAGCGGAAGAAGCCGCAAGTTATATTAAGAACGGAGACAATGTGGCCTTTTCAGGCTTCACTGCTTCAGGTACTCCGAAAGTTGTCACAGTAGCTTTGGCCGAAAGAGCAAAAAAGCTGCATGAAGAAGGCAAACCATTTAAGATCAACATATTTACAGGTGCGTCTACCAACGACCATGTCGACGGAGAGTTGTCGCGTGCCGAAGCAGTAGGCATGCGCACCCCCTACCAGAGCCACGGCGATACACGCAAATTGCTCAACAACGGAGGAATGCATTATTTCGACCAGCACCTCAGCCATCTCTCGCAGGATCTGCGCTACGGTTTCTTCGGTGACATCGACGTGGCCATAATCGAGGCTACGGAGATGAGCCCCAACGGCGAAATCGTGCTCGGAGCAGGCCTCGGCATGACTCCCACCATCGCCATGATGGCCAAGAAGGTGATCATCGAATATTCTTCATACTATCATAACTCTTTCCGCGGATTCCACGATAACTATATCCCTCTGGATCCTCCTCACCGTCGCGAAATTCCGATCTACAAACCCTCTGACCGCATCGGCTCGACTACACTCAAGATCGACCCCGCCAAGATTATCGGTGTCGTTCCGTCGAACGCTTCTGAAAGCATCAAGCCCTTCACAGCGCCCGATGAAGTCAGCCAGCGCATCAGCGAAAACATCTGCAACTTCCTTTCAACCCAGCTCCGCGAGGGACGTATGCCTAAAGAGTTCCTCCCCATTCAGAGCGGTGTGGGCAACGTTGCCAACGCAGTGCTTTACGGTCTGGGCGAAGATCCCCATATCCCGCAGTTCGAGATGTACACCGAGGTTATCCAGGACGCGGTGATGCACCTCATGGAGCAGGGCCGTTGCCGTTTCGCTTCAACCTGCGCACTCACATTCTCCGACGAAGCCATGCTTCACTTCATGGACAACATCGACTTCTTCCGCGACAAAGTGCTTATGCGTCCGGGTGAAATCTCTAACAGCCCTGAGGTGGTTCGTCGACTCGGTCTTATCGCTATGAACACAGCCCTTGAGGCCGACATCTTCGGTAACGTGAACTCAACCCACGTTGTCGGCACCAAGATGATGAACGGCATCGGCGGTTCGGGCGACTTCTGCCGCAACTCATTTATCTCCATCTTCTCCTGCCCCTCAATCCAGAAAGGGGGCAAGATCTCAACGATCGTTCCGATGGTTTCACACGTTGACCACAGCGAACACTCAGTGAAGATCATCGCTACAGAGCAGGGTGTGGCTGACCTCCGCGGCAAAGATCCGCGCCAGCGCGCCGAGACAATCATCGAGAACTGCGTTCATCCGATGTACAAAGAGCTCATGTGGGATTACCTCAAGCTCTCTAAGGGCGGTCACACTCCTCACACCCTCGGCGCAGCGTTCGCACTGCATCAGGCATTCCAGGAGACCGGCGATATGCTCAAGGCCGACTACGCTAAGTTTGTATAATAAAACAATCGCTTATAAAACCTTTAAGCGCCTGCCGGGTTCCGGTGGGCGCTTTCTGATTTTTTCACTTTCTTCATGCAGTATTTTGATGTTTTGCGTATCTTTACGGTGTGAAGCTGAAGTTGCAGATAAGTAACCGGTCGCTGGTTGAGGAATGCAGGAATGGTGATAAGGAGGCTTTGAACCTCTTTTATCTCCGTTTCGCCCCGCGTATGCTCAGCGTGATCCATCGCTATATTCGCGATGAAAAGGATGCTGAGGATGTTCTTCACGATGGTTTTATTGTGGCGCTGACACGTCTCGATTCATTGCGCGACGCCGATAAAGTGGAGGTGTGGCTGGCAACAATTATGAAGAATCTCTCGCTGCAATTTTTGCAGTCGCAGGATATGGCGCAGATTCTCCATGACATCCCTGAAGTGGAAGATACGTCCGAAATAGACGATATTTTGGATTTCAATACTCTCGAGTCTTTGATCTCAAAATTGCCGGCAGGTTATCAGAAAGTGTTCCGCCTCGCGATTTTGGAGAATAAGTCGCACAAGGAAATCGGCAAACTGCTCGGCATCGCTCCCAATTCCTCATCGTCACAGCTGTTTCACGCCAAACTGATGATGCGGAAACTCATCAAAGATTACAAGCTACAGACCGGCTTGGGATGCCTTATTATAATAGGTGTAGTAAGCAGCCTCTTTTTCCGCAACCATCAAACCGTTGCCCCGAGCCAATCATCGGAAATATTTATAGCGAATATAATTGATAATGAGGTTATATCTGCTCCCGATACCATTATCGCCACTAATAATGTCACTCCTGCGCAAAAAGTCGCCAAAGTGACTAAGCAAGAAATCATACCCGCAAAAGAGGAAGATCCTGAGGATGTGGTTAAAACTGAAGAGCAGACCATCGCCACTGTGGATAGCATTATTAGCACGGATATTCCGCCGCTTGTGATGGAAGAAAACTACTATGCTTATAATGAAGAGAATGATATTCCTGACTATCGTCTCAAAAAAGATATAAAAGGCGGATGGTCGTTCGGCGTAGGAGCAGACACAGGACTGTTGAGCTTTAACTCTGTGTCAAGTGGTGATTATGCCAGTTCTCCGGGACCCGGAGGAAGTTTAGAGAATCCGGAGCACCCTAACCCTGAAAATCCTGATCCTGAGAATTCCGACGAGATGAAGAATCTGCAGCGGATGACCCGAGGGGGTAACGGATACAGAGATTATCGCAATGTCAACCACTCGAACTCCCTCCCTGTCTCCGTGGCATTCTCCGTCGCCAAGTCTCTTAATGAAACATTCAGCGTCGAGAGCGGGGTGCGCTACACCTATCTGCATTCCACTTTCGAAACATCGGCGGCACTGGCTAACTGTCACTGGCACTATCTCGGCATACCGCTAAAACTGAACGTAAAGTTATATTCCGGCCATAGATTCAAGCTATACGCCGGAGTGGGAGGAGCGATGGATATACCTTTGTATTCCAATGCTGTGGTGACCTCCTCGTCGGCCAATCCCGATCTGCGCCCGGGTAGGTTCAGTTCGCCGGTGATGTGGTCGTTTCAGGGCAATCTCGGTGTGGCGTTGAAGCTGTCGAAGAAAGTAGACATCTTCCTCGAACCGACCCTGCAATATCATTTCGATCAGGAGTACACAGTGCCCAACACCTGGACCGATAACCGCTGGGGCATCTCCCTCCCCATCGGTCTCCGCCTCAACTTCTAATGCGAAAAGTTTAGAGTTTAGAGTTGAGAGTTTTGTAATTTTAGTTGAATACTTATTTTTCTTCACCCTTGATGCAGTATTTTTATAAAATCGCATCTTAATATTAAAGATTTTGATTAATTTAGAGACGTTATGAAAAGGAATTTTAGATTTTCGGCGATAGTTTCGAAATTGTGCGTGGCGTTGATGGCTTTCCTTGGCTACAGCTGCAACGGCAATGATGATGATGATGACCAGTTGCTGATGTATGGTTGCCCAATGGGTCATTGGGAGATCAAGGGTGAGGTCACGGATGAAGCCAACGAGCCGGTGTCAGAAGCTACGGTTAAGGTCACTCTTCCCGACGTAAATTCAACTCAGTTTGTATTCAGTGAAGTTAAGACTGATGAGGCCGGATTATATTCAGCCGATGGCGCAGAAACCGCCGGGGAATTTAAGGTGGTCTGTATACCGGATGACCCTGCGTTGGAGCCGGATTCTACGGTGGTGAGATTGGTATATTCCGGAGGAAACCCTAACAATATGTGGGATATGGGAAGCGCCAGCGTCACAGTTAACTTCAAGCTGAAGAAGAGTAATAAAGAAGAGAAATGAAAGCGAAACTGAATTTTACGGCTGCCGTGTCGCGCCTCTGCATCGCAATCTTAGCGTTTCTTGGATACAGTTGTGAAAACAACGGAGGCGATATGTATGGCACTCCGACCGGCACCTGGGAAATCAAGGGTGAGGTGACGGATGAGGAGATTGAGCCGGTAGCTGATGCTACGGTTAAAGTCACGCTGCCAAATGTTAATTCAACGGAGTTTTCGCTGGCGGAAACGCGCACAGATGAGAATGGTGAGTATCTTGTCGCGAAACATGGTGAGTCGTTTTCTTCCCTCAAAGTGGTGTGTATCCCCGACGATCCGACACTCAAGGCCGACTCCACCGTTGTGGACCTTAAATACTCCGGGGGCAACAAGAAAGATGACTGGGATGATGGCACGGCCCATGCCATCGTTAACTTCAAGCTGAAGAAGAAACTTTGATGGACAAACTATCTTTAAAGCAGCGGTTGGCGCTCGAGCTTAACCGCAAAGTGAAAAACGAACGCCGGAGGACTCACCCCCTCCGGCAATTGTTCTGGGAATGCACATGGCGCTGCAACCTCGCGTGCCGTCATTGCGGCAGCGACTGCAAAAGCTCCTCGTCTCTTCCCGATATGCCGGCCGATGACTTCTTGAAGGTCATCGACTCGATCCGCCCGCATGTCGACCCTCATATCCTCAACATAATCATCACCGGCGGCGAACCATTGGTGCGCAAAGACCTCGAGTATGTAGGGCGTGAGCTTTACAAGCGCGAATTCCCGTGGGGGATAGTCACCAACGGTATGTTGCTGACAAAAGAACGCCTCGAAAGCCTGCGCAGGGCCGGGCTACATAACATCACGGTCAGCCTCGACGGACTGGAGGAGAATCACAACTGGATGCGCGGACATAAGCTCTCATTTCAGCGGGCATACGAAGCCATCAAGATGTTGGCAGCGGTGCCCGATCTGAATTTCGACGTGGTGACTTGCGTAAACCGTCGCTCATTACCCGAACTTGACGCGATCAAGCAGCTGCTGATCAAGGCCGGAGTGAAACGCTGGCGTCTCTTCACCATCTTCCCCTCCGGGCGTGCTGCGCAATATCCTGAATTTGAATTGACCAAGGAAGAGACCGAACAGCTGATGCGCTTTATCGTCGAAACGCGCAAAGAGGGGCTGATAAAGCCGTCGTTCTGCTGCGAAGGCTTCATGGGATCATACGAAGGGAAAGTGCGCGATTACTTCTTTGACTGTCAGGCCGGTGTTACGGTTGGGTCAGTCTTGCTCGACGGCAGTATCGGTGCGTGCGTGAGCATCCGCGCCGACTACAAGCAGGGTAACATCTACGAGGATGATTTCTGGGATGTGTGGCAGAACCGATTTCAGATCTACCGCGACCGCGAATGGATGAAGACAGGTGTGTGCGCCGACTGCAAGGTGTGGCGCTACTGCGAAGGAAACGGTATGCACCTCCGCGACTCCGAAGGGCACTTGATGCATTGCCACCTGATGTAATAATTTTCTCTAAATTTCAGGGTTGGAGCAAGATTTTCGAGGAATTATTATTAATTTTGTAATTTGATAGAATTTTTGCGAGTAATAGCCGAAAATCCATGACATTAAAGGCAGGAGGATCGGAATTGCAATAACAACGAACAACTGAAATCAGAGTGCAATGATAACTAAGAAGTATAATTTGGTCAACAATGTGACGGGCTGGGTGGTCTTCGTAATCGCCCTCGTTACATACTGGTTGACTTTGGAGCCTACCGCGTCTTATTGGGACTGCGGCGAGTTTATTATCCAGGCTGATAAGCTTGAAGTGGGTCACCCGCCGGGCAACCCGATCTTCATGCTGACGGCCCGTTTCTTTGCCAATTTCGCTCCCGATGCCACGAAGGTATCGGTGATGGTCAACGCCATGAGCGGACTCCTGTCGGCATTGACAATTCTCCTGTTGTTCTGGACGATCACGCATCTTGTGCGCCGTCTGATCGTGCGCGATAAGCAGAAATATGAAATCAACCTCGCGCGCTATCTCATCATCATGGGAAGTGGCGTGGTCGGTTCGTTGGCTTATTGTTGGAGCGATACCTTCTGGTTTTCAGCCGTCGAGGGTGAGGTTTACGCCTTCTCCTCCTTCTGCACGGCGTTGGTGTTCTGGCTTATCCTCAAATGGGAGAACCGTGCCGACGAACCTCACTCAGACCGCTATCTGATCCTGATAGCCTACGTTATCGGTATCAGTGTGGCGGTCCATCTGCTCAACCTGCTCTGTATCCCCGCCATCGTGCTTGTGTTTGCTTACCGCAAATGGAACAACATGGGTGTTGGCAAATCGCTGTTGGCATTGCTGATCTCGTTCGTAATGATCGCGCTTGTGCTCTTCGGTCTTGTGCCGGGCTTCATCAAGATGGCGCAGAGATTCGAGCTGATGTTTGTCAACGGTTTCGGCATGAGCTTCAACTCCGGCGCGCTGTTCTATGCGATATTGATGGCTGCCGCCTTTGCTTGGGCTATCTGGGCTTTGTGGAGTCAGAAATCGGCGATGATGATAAAGATTTCATTTTTCATTGCCGTCACCCTTTCGGGCATGCTCTTCATGGGAAGCGGATGGTGGTTAGGCCTTATCCTCACCGTGATACTCAGTGCATGGCTCTTTGGCTACATGCAGAAGAATCTGCCGGTGCGTGTGCTCAGCAACATCATGTGGAGCATGGCCGTGATCTTCATCGGTTATTCAAGCTACGCCCTCATCCTCATCCGCTCGAGTGCGGACACCCCGATGAATCAGAACTCTCCCGACAACGTGTTTGACCTTGCCGTATACCTCAACCGCGAGCAGTATGGCGAGAATCCGTTGATCTACGGCGAGACCCTCTATTCCGGTCAGCAGAAGAAACTCATCAGAACCGTTACAGACACCATCACTAACAGCTATGACGGCTCACCTGTCGTTATCTCTTACCCGATCTATGACCAAGTGGTAGAGAAAGGGAAGCCTAAATATAGCAAAGGTGTGAAAGGTGCTGAGCCGGTATCTGAAAACGGCTTCCTCTCGGCAGACGAACAGGCTTCCAACGCCGCCAAAGCCCAGCGTGGCGGAGACTATTATGTGCTGAAAGATTACAAGGCAGAGAGCAAGCTCAACCCCGAGCAGAATATGCTCTTCCCGCGCATCTACAGCCGTATGCACCGTGACCTCTACCGCACTTGGGTCACACTCGACACCACACCCTCGAATCTCAAGGAACTTTATGCTATTGACGCGGTTACCGGGGAAAAAGTGCCCGAACTTGATATGCAGGCCCAGCCATTCCTGAACCCCAACACGGGTCAGGCCGTATATCCGCAGAAGATGGGGTATCGCCCCTCTTACGCGCAGAACCTCGAATATTTCTTCAACTACCAGCTCGTCCACATGTATCTGCGCTATTTCATGTGGAACTTCGTCGGCCGTCAGAACGATGTGCTCAACCAGTCGGGCGAACTCGACGCCGGCAACTGGATCACCGGTTTCGGTTTCATCGACAATGCTCGCCTCGGCGACCAGTCGCTTCTGCCCGACGACCTCGGCAAGGACAATCAGGGGCATAACGTCTACTATATGTTGCCGCTTATACTCGGCCTTATCGGTCTGATATGGCAATCGTTTGCCGGAGAGCGCGGCATCCAGCAGTTCTGGGTGGTGTTCTTCCTCTTCTTCATGACCGGAATCGCGATTGTGCTTTATCTCAACCAGCCGCCGAACCAGCCCCGTGAACGCGACTATGCGTTTGCCGGTTCGTTCTATGCCTTCGCCATCTGGATCGGCATGGGTGTAGCCGGATTGTGGAAATTGATACGCATGATCATCGGTGCCTATAAACGCAAATCAGCTTCTGTATATGTTGCCGGAGCAGCCTGTGTATTGGGTGTCGCTGTGCCTATACAGATGGTGAGCCAGACATGGGACGACCATGACCGCAGCGGGCGATATGCGGCGCGCGACTTCGCGATAAACTATCTCAATAGTCTCGAACCGAACGCAATTGTATTCTGCAACGGCGATAACGACACATTCCCGCTCTGGTATGCCCAGGAGGTAGAGGGTGTGCGCCCCGATGTCAAGATCGTCAACCTCAGCTACTTGGCATCAGATTGGTATGCTAACCAGATGCGTCAGCAGACTTACACCGCCGAGCCGATTCATTTCACCGCCACTCCCGCCGACTTGGCCTATGAGAAGATGGAGGTGGTGATTCCCGGCAGGGAGCGTGCCCCGGCCGACCTTCTGTCGAGCCTCAAGCTCCTCTATTCAGGCAAGACCTTCAACGAGGATTACCGTTATCCCGAGCTGCCGTCGAGCGTGCTCACTATCCCCGTTGATAAAGAGACTGTAATCAAGCGCGGACTCGTAGAGCCGGGTGACACCGCCAATATCGTCAACGAAATTGTGATCGACCTCAATGCTTCATCGGCGATCCGCAACAAAGGTTATGTAAGCCTCGGCGAACTGTTGATGCTCGACATAATCGCTACGAACGCTGCCGAAGGATGGCCGCGCCCAATCTACTGGTGCTCGACCGTGGGTAATGAGTATCACCTCGGCCTTTCAGACTATATGCGCTCCACCGGTATGACCCATCAGCTCGTGCCCACGATGCAGTCAGGTCTCCCGGCACGCACCGATAAGGCTTACGATGTGGTGATGAACTATAAATGGGGAGGTGCTGACAAGGCAACTCCGCAGTGGCGCCCATATTTCGATGAGACTGCCCGCCGTATGCTCGTAACCACACGCAACTCTATGACCGATGTCTGCACCGAGTTGCTTTATCAGGGCGACGTAGCCAAAAATGCCGGAAACGACAAACTGGCCGAAGAGAATTACCGTAAGGCTCTCAAAGTCGCCGATCAGTTGCAAAAGAATCTGTCGGAGAATGTGGCGCGTTACGACCTCACCGTCGCTTTGACACTGCCGGAGATTTACGCCAATATCGGCGAGAAACTCGGCGACAAGGCGCTCGTGAAGAAAGCCCAGGATATGCTCTACACCCAAATGGAGCGTTACATCCAGTATGTGGTGTATCAGCAGAACATCCTGCGCACCATCGGACAGGTTTCGCTCACCCGCGAGTCGCAGCTGATGCCTTACCAGTATTGGAGCTTCATCGAGCTCTACGACCGCATCGGCGGCGACAAGAGCAAGGTGGATGCCTTGCTGAAACGCAACGGTCTGACCCGTCAGGGGATGAAAGATGCCTATGATTCGGTCTATAACCGCGGTGCGTCCTCGGCACAGGCAGAGGAACAATATAGCGAGGATGATTATGTTCGTGAGCTTTCCGAGGTTGCGAAGATTGTAAACGAGCTTGCTACGCTCGCTCCGGCGGATTATGCCGCTCGTTCGGAAGATGACCGCTACTACGATTCAGTCTACTACGAGGTTTACCAGCAATATCTCAACGCCGGAATCTCGCAGGATAAGCTGAATGCCAATCCGGAGATCAAGGGTGTGGATATGGCACGCAGTCAGCGTCTCAATCAGGAATTTAACGCTCACTAAGCGATGCTGATCGAGCGACCGCCGCAATGGGTGAGACGACTTTCACCCGGGGCATTGTTCCGAATGCCCGCGAACGAGCGTGAGAAGTGCGTATATCTCACCTTCGACGACGGTCCGATTCCGGAGGTGACACCCCGGTTGCTCGATCTCCTTGACCGCCACGGTGTCAAGGCTACATTCTTCATGGTAGGCGACAACGTGAGGAAATACCCGCACCTCTATCAGGAAGTGCTTAAACATGGTCACCGGGTCGGTAATCATACGATGCACCATCTGCAGGGGCTGCGTAACGATACAGAGACCTATATCGCCGACGTGAAAGAGGCTGCCGGATATATAAAGAGCGATCTGTTTCGACCGCCCCACGGTTTCCTGAAGCGGAAACAGTTGCGAAAATTGCTCGGAGAGTACCGCATGGTGATGTATGACCTCGTGACGCGAGATTACAGCAAACGCCTCTCGGCCGACGACGTATTCGGAAACGTGAAGCGTTACAGCCGCCCCGGCAGCATCATCGTGTTTCACGATTCGCTCAAAAGCGAACCCAGACTGTTTGACGCACTGCCTCGCAGCATCGAATGGCTCAAAGAGCAGGGTTATAGCTTCGGGGTTATCAGTGAGAAGTGAGAAGTAAGAGGTGAGAAGTAAGAGTTGAGAAGTCGCGGAGCGACGAGATTGTGGTTAACCCCACATGATGGAGCGAAGCGACTGAGTGTGGGGTGAGAGCCTATGGCAAGACGGAGTGCCGGAGGTACGATGTCGTGGAATCCGCGGACGCGATATATCGCGTCCCTACTAAAAACTAAAATTACAATAGCGTGATGGATAAATTAATTGTGGGAAGAAAAAAGCGTGTACTTGTGGTCGGAGCCGGCGGCTTCACCGGCGGCTGGATCGTAAACGAAGGGTTACGCCGCGGATATGAGATGTGGGCAGGCGTGCGCGAGAGCACATCGCGCGAATGGCTCGGCGAAAAGGAGATCAACTTCCTGACGCTCGATTTCTCGCAGCCCGAAAGTCTGCAGAAATCACTCGAATCAGCACTGCCGGAGGGTGAGAAATGGGATTACATCGTTTATAACCTCGGCGCAACTAAGGTAATGCGCTATCTCGATTTCTCCAGAATCAATTACGACTATCTCCGCTATTTCACCACAGCCCTCAAAAACGCCGGGATGACTCCCGACAAATTCCTCTACATGAGCTCGCTCTCGGCCATGGGGCCGGTAGATGAAAAAGGTTACGCGCCTTTCACCGAGGATATGATTCCGATGCCCAACACAAAATACGGTGCATCGAAGCTCAAGGCCGAGCTGTGGCTGGAGATGGACAAGATCCCTTACATCATATTCCGCCCGACAGGAATCTACGGCCCCAGAGATAAAGACTATTTCCTGATGTTCAAATCAATCGCAGCCGGATTCGACTTCTCTGTGGGCTATCGCCGCCAGTTGCTCACATTCATTTATGTCAAAGACCTTGCTGCCGCGGTTTACGACGCATTAGAGCATGCCCCCGTAGGCGAAGTCTACAATATCTCCGAAAACCGCTCCTACACACAGAGCGAATTCCGAAAGATCGTAGGGAAACTTATGAATAAGAAAATCGTGATTCCCGTGCGTATGCCGCTATGGGGCGTAAAATGGGTATCCGCCATAGCAGAGAAGATCGGCGTGGCGCAAAACAAGCCCTCGACGCTTAACCGCGACAAATATAAAATAATGAAGCAACGCAACTGGAACGTCGACATCTCAAAAGCTCGTCGCGATTTCGGGTTCAACCCCCCACTAGATCCTGAGT
>JAIEAO010000094.1 GCA_029071345.1 Muribaculaceae bacterium
TTTAAATAATTTCTTATAGAAATACTTTAAGATTCGTTGTGTAATATATAATAAATTCGTATATTTGCACACGCTGAACATTGAGTGTGACAAAAAATTTAATTATGACTGAAAAATACCAAATGTCTATTAAATGCCAGCCCCGCGTTTTTACCTTATTAACGTATGACCTGCTTTCTATGGTTGATAAAGGTAATACTATACCAATGGACCAATTCATGAATATGTGTGACGACTATACAATTATGAAATGGCTCAAAGAACACACTCAATTCTACGAGTTATGGGACGATGATTTAAAAATCATTTTAGCAGAAGAGTTCTGCTCTATTGCAAACTGTATGTTACCAGAAGATGACTATGGGATATCAAATAATGGAATTCTTGCCCTTATAGCCTTTTGTCAGGAATACATTAACACCCCTCCTACACGATCTAGAATTGATTGTGATTGCGCAGAAATCGGCTTAAAAAAATTAGGCTTAATCTAGATATTATAAAATAGTATAGCCAAATACACTAATTTCTCAAGACGAGTTTGAATCTTTAAATTTACATAATTTAGATACTTATGGACAGTCGTGATTATATGAAAGCATATGGCGAATGGCTCTGCTCTATTGTTCCTAGCCCAATGGTAAAATCTCTTATGCATGGTTCTATGAGTGCTATGTATCAACGAGATTATATTGTTGTGACTAATCTTTGTGATGGATTCTTATTCCTTCCTAAAATATCAATATCCATTGTCGATGGAGCAAAAAAACACTATAAAGAAATTAATAATTCTGCTTTAGAGGCCTTCCCTCTGTCTGATGAAATAAAGAAAGAAGTATCTGCCCAAATAGACTTCAATGCAGAAGAACAAAAGAAGAGATGGATAAATATACTTCAAGTAAAAGGAATATCAATAACTAATTAAAATATTAGTCATTGATAATGAAAATAAACGCTTATAACTAATCTATGAGAATCCATCATTATACATCTATAGACACTCTTAAGTTAATTCTTCAGAATAGGACAATTCGATTTAATCGATCAGACCAGGTAGACGATCCAGATGAAATTGAATTAAAGATTAATGGGATTGCATTTGCAAAGTATCTTTTAATTTCTTGTTGGACTATTGATGAAAGAGAAAGCATTCCTCAATGGGGATTGTATTCTGGAAAAAGTAAAGGTGTAAGAATTACATTGGAATCAAATCATTTATTCCAAAATTTTATAAATTCTACCCGTTGTTATACGCATGAGCAAGTGATAGAAAAAGTATGGAATAAAAGATATATTCAATCTAATGGTATTGAAATATTTGCGCAAGGTTTTCCGTCAACCCAAAAAGATTGTACATATATTCCGTATTATATTAGGCATGGGGAGTATAATCCAAGACTAAGATCGGGATTAGCCATAATGCCTCCACAGCCTAATGATAATTTTTTAACTATAGTTGAATATGTAGATACATTAAATAATATTTATGATGACCAAATTAAGGTTAAGCACAATACTGATAATACACATAATTTTAGATTTAATACACATATAGGATATAAAAAGAAAAAAGATTGGTCTTTTCAAAATGAGGCACGATTCGTTCTAATGTTAATGCATACATTACCTCAGAAGTGGAACGGTCTCATTATTGATGCTCCGAATTATTGTTTTACTGAATATGAATTTCCTCCAATCGACTCCGAGGGAAATGAATTAAAATATTATGACATAGAAATTGATGAGGATGCTTTTGACTATTTAGAAGTAATTGCTGGACCTGAAACCGATGACAATGATAAAAGAATTATAAAAGATCTTTTATCAAAATTTGCACCAAATGCACAGTTTCGTAATAGTAGTTTGAGAACTAAATTTAATAAATAATATTATTTCTGACTTGGGTGTTTATAGAATAGAGATTTGGCGCGCTAATGAATCGGTTAGGCTTACTACAGAGTGCAAGGCGTAGCTATTTTAACACAATATATTCAAAATTCGAGCGAATCTATTGCCGTAGAGCTGCGATACAGCCTAGTCCACTCCAAGGAAGCCGAGGAACGGAGACGTTGTTGTGATAGACAATTAGTCGCGGCGCTCTTTGCGGGAGGCGTCGAGGCGCAGGAGGATGAAGAGGAGGATGGTGAAGCCCCAGAGCGATGAGCCACCGTAACTGAAGAAGGGGAGGGGAATACCGATTACAGGGCATAACCCCATCACCATGCCAACATTGATCGCGACATGAAATATTAATATAGATATGACACAGTATGCGTAGACTCGCTCGAAGGGAGACCGTTGCCGTTCTGCTATGTGAATCAGCCTCAATATTAATGCGAGATAAAGAATCAACACTGTGGACGCACCAACAAATCCTTCTTCCTCGCCTATTGTACAGAAGATAAAGTCAGTGTGTTGCTCCGGCACATATTTCAGTTTGGTCTGCGTTCCGTTCAAGAAACCTTTTCCCGTTAACCCTCCGGAACCAATCGCTATTTTAGATTGGTTCACATTGTAGCCGGCTCCCATAAGATTCTCTTCGATTCCCAAAGCGACTTTGATTCGAAGCTGCTGGTGGGGCTGCAAGACATTTCCGAAAACATAATTGACTGAGAAAAGGAAAAGCACCGAAACAATCGCAAAACTTATTGATATAAGGAATTTGCTGATGGGGTGATGGAACATTGCAAGTATTGTATATATGATCGCAATGCCGAGTATTGACAGGAAGTATGCTAATCCATTTACGTTAACACCGCAGGCCGCAAGAATGGCAACGACGATCCCTGATATTATGAAGCCTCCTATAACATTGCGTGCTATGATAAGATCCTTGCAGTAGAAAAGCAGCATCATAGAGTAGATGAGGAGTATCATTACAAACACGGAAAACTCACCTACAGGAAGGCCTATTATGGAGACTTCTGTAAATTTAACCGCGACAACAAAGAATGTGATCGCGCATAGAATAGAGAATAGAACAAGGCCACTCATACCTTCTCTATACAATACAAAGATAAAAGATATGTAGACCAATGCGCTTCCCGTCTCATTCTGAAGAAGAATGAGTATAATTGGAATGAATATGATTATGAGTGCCCTGAAATAGTTGCTTATTTTGGCATTGAGTGAGAAGTTATAGGAGTCGAAGAGTTTCGCAAGTGCCAGAGCCGTAGCAAATTTACCAAACTCTGCAGGCTGGAGGCTCACCGGTCCGAAAACAAGCCACGAATGGGAGCCTTTGATATTCTGAGACGCAAAAATTGTAATTAGCAAAAGGAGAGCCACAACTCCGTATATGGGATATGCATAAATCTTATACAATCGATAATCAAGCAAGAGGATAACCATACCCAACACTAATGATAATCCTATCCACATTATCTGCTTACCGGAAAATTCCTTCAGGTCAAACAGAGAAGCATTATCAAAATCATAGCTTGCCGCATAGATGCTGATAGCACCCATCGTGACAAGCAGTAAATATAAAATTATAGTTACCCAATCGAGCGACTTAAAAACGGACGCTCCTGTATCAATGTTTCTTGACTCCACTTGAAATAATGGTGTTAGATGTCAACATTCGTTCTTCGATACCCTTTCGGGCTGGAGATATTTCTCCGTTAAGATATTTCTCAATGATCAGACTGCCGATCGGCACACCGTATGCGGCTCCGAAGCCTGCATTTTCCACATATACTGCAACGGCAATCTTTGGATTATGATACGGCGCGAAACCGATAAAAGCCGAGTGATCTTTGCCATGAGGGTTCTGGGCGGTTCCGGTTTTGCCGCAAACCTCGATACCCGGCAGATTAGCACCGCGGCATGTACCACCAAGCACGGCCATGCGCATTCCTTCAGCCACGTCTTCGTAATATTGTTTCTTGATGTGAGGCTTACGTTTCTCCTTATATTTAGGATCGATCACGCTGTCGGCAATCTCTTTTACTATATGTGGAGTATAGAAATACCCGCGGTTTGCAATCGTAGCGCAGAGATTCGCGATCTGAAGGGGAGTCGCAAGCACTTCTCCCTGGCCGATTGAGACAGATATGATGGAATTTCCACTCCATTTACCTCCCTTGCGCTTATTATAATATTCCGCGTTCGGAAGAAATCCTCTGTTTTCAGACGGAAGGTCAACGCCCAGACGATAGCCGTATCCCATTTCCACAAGATAGTTTTTCCACTTTTCAAACTGGTTTGCAGTTTTCGTGCCCCGCTTATCCATCATATTTTTAAATCCCCAGCAGAAATAGGCATTGCACGAAGTCTGCAACGCCGGCTTCAGACTGATAGGAGATGCGTGACCATGACAACCGACACGAAGCCCATTGACATATCCATGATAGCAAGGATACATCGTCGACAGGTTTACGATTCCCTCCTGCAGAAAAATCAACCCCTGAGTAGGCTTGAATGTGGATCCCGGAGGATAAGCACCTTGCAGCGCACGGTCATAAAGAGGTTTATAATGATCTTGCGTCAGCAAACCGTAGTTTTTACCACGCTCCTTACCGACGAGCAGCGAAGGATCGTAGCTGGGAGAGGAAACAAGACACAGGATTTCACCGGTAGATGGTTCGATGGCTACGATGGCACCGATCTTACCATGCATCAGTTTTTCGCCATATTCCTGAAGTTCGATATCAAGCGAAAGGGTAAGGTTATGTCCCGACTTAGGCGCTACGTCATGTATGCCGTCTTCATACCTTCCTTTGATGCGTCCGAGCGCATCTTTCATCAAGATTTCCACACCTTTGCTGCCACGCAAGGCGTTTTCGTAACTCTTCTCAATGCCGAGGTCTCCTGTATAATCGCCACGACGGTAGTAACGGTCGTTTTCGATATCTGTTGCCGACACTTCCCGAATATTTCCGAGTACATTACCGGCCGTGTGATATGAGTATTCACGCACTGTGCGTTTCTGGATAAAGAATCCGGGGAAAAGATACAGTTTCTCCTGAAGTCTTCCGTAATTTTCCTGCGACAGATGAGAGATTAATTTTTGTGGTGTATATGCGGAATATCCGGGATTCTTACGAGGATTCTTCATCTCTTCCCATTTCTCCATAAGCTCATCCCTGGTTATCTCAAGAGCCGAGCAAAGCGCCACAGTGTCAAAATCCTTAACATCCTTCGGGATAATCATGACATCGTAGGCCGGCTTGTTAAACACAACCAACTTGCCGTTACGGTCATACATGAGGCCTCGCGCCGGGTAAATCACTCTCTTAATGAATGCGTTACTCTCCGCGCTCTCTTTGTACTTGTCGTCGCCAACCTGTAGAGAGAAGAGACGGAACAGATAAATGATTACAATAAGAGTGATGAATCCGCCGATTACATATTTTCGTTTCTCTAACTTATAATCCTTTCTCATTAATTATACTATCATGGTCGCTGAAATTCAGCAACGCCATTGATAATTTTGATTTGTCCCTAATTTTTACGATCAAGCAAACTGTCAAGACCAATAAGGATCAGGAATGTAAATAACGCACTTCCTGCGCTCATTATTGCAATTTCCTTAATATCCGCGATACTCATATACTCTATAGAGAATACAAGCAGGCAATAGATCGCCGTCATAGAAAGCAAATACTTTGCGTAGACGCTGAATCCAAGCGATGACAAAGATGGTAAAATATCCTTGGTGCGATCATCTTTGGGTATATATGCGTAGAACACAGGCTTTTTTACCATCGCTAAAACTGTGCAAGCAAGAGCATTGACTCCTAACGTATCTGAAAATATATCTACTATGAGACCGCTGAGAAATGCCCATGTCAGGAGCCAACCGGTAGGAAGGCTTAACGGCAGATTGATTATGACATATATGAATATGAACAACGTGGCGACATTGAAGATCATGATGTGGTTGCAAATCAGAACTTGCGCAAGGACAAGCACCGCCGTTATCAAAATATATTGCAATATCGATTTGCTCATTTCAATTTACTCATTAATTAATGCGTCAAATGTTGCCAACGAATCTATCTCCTCCTTGTAGATATCTTTAATCACACGCACGGTGCTCAGTGAGCGGAAGTCAGGGAGCAGATGCACTTTGAAGGTGAAGAAACTGTCATCCTGACTCCTGACGCGGTTCATAATTATGCCGACAGGGATTCCTTCAGGGAAAGTAGTGGAATAACCGCTTGTCACTACAGTGTCGCCAATCTCATATTTGACATGCCGAGGCACCTCTTCCATATATGCTATCGTCGCATCGCCCCCTTTCCAGTTCAGCGACCCGACAAATGAGGTATCCTTGATCTTAACGGAGAAATGCTGTGTCTCGTTGAGTAGTGAGATAACTCTGGCCATGTGCGGACCGGCAACATTGACAATTCCGACAATACCGCTTTGGTCCATAACCCCCATACCTTGCTCGATTCCGTCAAGAGTTCCTCTATTAATGGTGAAGAAATTCTTGGGATGGCGTGTATTGTTGTTTATCACGCTTGCTGCTACATATCCATATCTGTCGGCAGATTGAAATGTCTCGGCCGTATCAGAGAGAAGCATCTTGTATTGCGCAATCTCGTTTTTAAGATTAAGCACCTCATTCTGGAGCTGCGCATTACTGGCCTGAAGACTCTCGTTGATCGACCGCAGATTGAAATACCCCGTCACCTGCGATGTGCCGTCATATATCGTGCCTGAAACAGCATTTGCCGAGGTCAGATAAACCGATTGACGGTATCTGCTACCGATTACCAATAGGAATATACTGATAACCACATAGAATGTAAATACAAACCATGTGGAATATCGAAGTATGAAATTAAGAAGATTTCTCAATTTCCTTTAAGGTATAAGAAAGGGGAATTTCCTTATCTGATGATTATCGGATAAGGAAATTGAAACGGTTAATATTCTTGAGAGCTACACCCGTACCCTTGGCAACGGCGTGCAATGGATCTTCTGCGACCTTAAATTCAATGCGGATCTTATCCGTGAGACGTTTAGCCAATCCTCTGAGAAGTGCGCCACCTCCGGCGAGATAGATTCCGTTCTTCACAATGTCTGCATATAGCTCAGGAGGTGTCTGTTCAAGAGCCGCAAGGATTGCAGCCTCCATCTTCATGATAGACTTCTCGATGCAGTGAGAGATCTCTTCGTGAGTTACCGGCACCTCCATCGGGAGCGAGGTCATTCGGTTCGGGCCGGTTACGATAAACGGTTCCGGCGGATTTTCAAGTGTAGGCAGCGCGGAGCCTACATTGATTTTGATCTGCTCAGCCATATTGGTTCCGACTTTGAGGTTATGCACCCTTCCCATGTGTTCCTGAATGTCCGCAGTCAGGTCATTACCGGCTACGCGGATACTCTTATTGCTGACGATACCGCCGAGAGAGATAACGGCAATCTCCGTGCTACCGCCACCTATATCCACGATCATGTTGCCCTCCGGAGCTTCAACATCAAGACCGATTCCGAGAGCCGCAGCCATAGGTTCATAAATCATGTAGACATCGCGACCGCCTGCATGCTCGCTTGAGTCACGCACCGCACGAATTTCAACTTCTGTAGAACCTGAAGGGATGCAGACAACCATGCGAAGAGAAGGGGAGAACCATCGGCGCTTTGAGCCTACCATCTTAACCAGACCTCGGATCATCTGCTCGGCAGCATTAAAGTCTGCGATTACTCCGTCGCGAAGCGGACGGATGGTGCGGATGCCGGGAGATTCACGTCCTTCCATCATGTGTGCCGGAGTACCGACAGCAATCAGTTTATCTGTTTTATTTTCGATAGCCACAACGCTGGGCTCGTCTACTACAATTTTGTCGTTATGAATAATAATGGAATTGGCAGTACCCAAGTCCATTGCTATTTCCTGTGTAAATGAAAAAAGACCCACTTTCTCAATGAATTAATC
>JAIEAO010000095.1 GCA_029071345.1 Muribaculaceae bacterium
TGATTATACTATCCCCGAAGACGAAGATATTTCTTACGAGATGGGGGTAAAGAAGAAAAGATATGAAGCAATTTTTTACCAAAAACCTGAAGAAGAGGCTTTGGATGAGATTAAAACTTCAATGGTAGATAATATAATTAATAAATATGGTAAAGATGAATTGTCTGCACCATCTGAAGAAACTCAAAAAGATATTATTTCAACATCCATCGAAACTTATATGAACAACTTAAAGATGAAACCTGTGTGGTTCAAGATTTCGGAAAATTATGGTGAATATAGCATTACCATGTTCTATGATAATGAATATAATCGTCCGAACGGCGAAGATTTATAATATCACCTATAACTATTAATTATTATCTAAATATTAAATAACTATCTGTAAGGCTCCGTTTGCGAGCAAACGTGCCTACTGGATATAGCAAAGGCTGCGATGTAATGGGAAGTTACATCGCAGCCTTCTAGTTTTTAATTCGTCGGCGTTCCGTGACAGCATTTTTTGCAGCCACGGAGTGTCTGCGTTCCTTTGAATTACCGCCTTGGATTTACACCGCGAGATCGGTGTAATCGATTGTCAGTTTGTCGTCGCCGGGGTTGTAGGTGACTTTGATGGTGCCACCGAATTTGCCGTCGGCGTTGAGCTGGAGCATCAGTTCTGCTAAATCATCTTCGAGGTATTTCTGGATTGCCCTCTTCAATGGACGGGCACCGAAGTTCTTATCATAACCTTTCTCGGCTATGAAGTTCTTCGCATCTTCCGAAAGGTCGAGCTTGAATCCAAGTTTCTCGATACGGCCGTAGAAGTCTTTAAGTTCGATGTCGATGATGCTGAAGATCGAATCTTTCGACAACTGATCGAACATGATGATATCATCCACGCGGTTGAGGAATTCGGGGCTGAAAGCCTTGTTGAGTGCTTTGGAGATTACACCCTGAGTCTGCTCCTTGGTTACGACCTCGGTATTAAAGCCGACACCGCCACCGAAATCCTTCAGCTGACGCGAACCGATGTTGCTGGTCATGATAAGGATGGTGTTCTTAAAGTCGATCTTGCGACCGAGAGAGTCAGTCAAACGGCCTTCATCCATAACCTGAAGAAGAAGATTGAACACATCGGGGTGAGCTTTCTCGATCTCATCGAGAAGTACCACTGAATAAGGACGACGACGAACTTTCTCCGTGAGCTGTCCACCCTCTTCATAGCCAACATATCCCGGAGGCGCTCCGACAAGGCGGGAGACGGTGAATTTCTCCATAAACTCGCTCATATCCATTCTGATAAGAGCATCCTTTGAGTCGAACAGATATTCGGCAAGTTTCTTGGCAAGAAGGGTCTTACCAACACCTGTAGGACCCAGGAACATGAAAACGCCGATGGGCTTCTCAGGATCTTTCAGACCGATACGGTTGCGCTGAATAGCCTTGACCGTTTTCTTGATGGCATCATCCTGACCGATTACAGAACCCTTCAGCGTCTCGCCCATCTTGATGAGGCGTACTCCTTCGGTCTGCGCGATACGTTGCGTAGGTACGCCGGTCATCATGGCAACAACCTCTGCCACTTTCTCACCATCTACCTCCTGACGGTCGCTGTCGAGAGATTTCTCCCATTCCTTCTTTGCGTTCTCAAGTTCCTCTTTTTTATTTACGACTTTATCGCGCAAAGAAGCAGCAAGCTCGTAATCCTGCGATTTTGCGGCATTGAGCTTATCCTGAGTAAGCTGGTCAACTTCCTGCTCAAGTTTCTCTATATCCTCGGGAACAGTGATATTGGTGATATGCACGCGGCTACCTGCCTCGTCAAGAGCATCGAGAGCTTTGTCGGGGAAGTTGCGATCGCTTACATATCTTTCAGTCAATGACACGCACGCCTCCAAGGCATCAGGGGTGTAAGTGACATTGTGGTGATTCTCATATTTCTCCTTAACCTGTTTCAGGATTTCCAAAGTCTCTTCGGGAGTGGTCGGTTCGACCATCACCTTCTGGAAACGACGTTCAAGTGCGCCATCCTTCTCGATGTTCTGACGGTATTCGTCGAGCGTTGTTGCGCCGATGCACTGGATTTCACCTCGTGCCAACGCCGGTTTGAGGATATTGGCAGCGTCCATAGTGCCGGGAGCACCACCTGCGCCGACGATTGTGTGAATCTCATCTATAAAGAGAATGATATCGGGATTCTTGGTAAGTTCATCGAGCACTGTTTTGATGCGCTCCTCGAACTGACCGCGGTATTTCGTACCTGCCACCATGCCGGCGAGGTCAAGACCGATGACACGTTTGTCAAAAAGCACACGCGATACTTTGCGCTGGTTGATTCGTAGCGCAAGACCCTCGACAATAGCCGATTTACCTACACCAGGCTCACCGATGAGCACGGGGTTATTCTTCTTTCGACGAGAAAGAATCTGTGCCAGACGCTCGATTTCATTTTCACGACCGACCACCGGATCAAGGCGACCTTCGGCTGCGGCTTTAGTCATGTCGTATCCGAATTTGTCAAGAGCCGGAGTGTCACTCTTTCCTTTCTCTTTCGAGCGTTTGTCAGATGAATTGAAAGGTCCCGAGGTCTGTTTGCCGGGAAATTCATTTTCCTCTTCATCACCCATCGGAGGCTGCGGACCCATCTGAGGTGGCATTTCCATACCACCGATCGCCTGAATGGATATGTCAAAATTGAGATATTGCTCCTTAATCTGTTGCAAGATCTCTGAATCCATAGCGCGGTTATCATGAATGAGAGCAAGCAGGATATGCTCCGTGCGGATGGCGTTGGCCGCCATCTTGCGCGCCTCAGACATAGCCAATTGCAGATGACGCACACCTGCCTGACTGATTTTGTACTGCTGTTCGAACAATGTGGTTGACTCAACAGATGAGTGCGGCTCCGAAAGATATTCTTCAAGTTCCTGAGAAATATTCTCAATCGGCACTCTCAGCTGGCTGAGAATACGGAATGCATAGCCGCTTTTATCGTTGACAGCCGCCAATACAAGATGTTCCGGAAGGATGCACGGCGAACTGAATCGCTGTGCCTCCTTCATCCCTAATTCCAAGATCGGGGTAAATTGCTTTGAAAAGTCGTTTTTCATCTATATAATGTTTCCTTTCTATTGCTTGATTAATGATTTACATATGAAATAACAATTATCGTGCCAAAATTGCCAAATAAATTTAACACAATTCACACTGCCATAGATGTCGAAGTAATAAATATTGTGATTGGGCATAAATTATGCGGAAAGAGAAGATGATAGTTATTACAATATTTGTTAATTCGAAGAAAAAATAGTAATTTTGTAACTATGTTTATAGGTGCGTTCTTTCCATTCAAGAGAGTTCGCAAATAGGAATTTTGGGGCCTTTTACACTATAAAAAATGCAAGGAGACGACAAAATTATCCCGATTAATATTGAATCGGAAATGAAGAGCGCTTACATCGATTATTCGATGTCGGTGATTGTATCCAGGGCGTTGCCCGATGTCAGAGATGGTTTTAAGCCTGTTCACCGCCGCGTTCTTTTCGGCATGAACGAGCTTGGCAATAGCTTCTCAGGTGACACTAAGAAATCAGCACGTATCGTAGGTGAGGTGATGGGTAAATATCACCCTCATGGCGACTCATCTATTTATCTTACAATGGTGCGTCTGGCTCAGGAATGGAGTCTGCGTTATCCGTTGGTGTTCGGTCAAGGTAACTTCGGATCGATCGATGGCGACTCCCCGGCCGCAATGCGATATACTGAGGTGAAACTTGCCCGTATGGGTGAGGAAATGTTGCAGGATCTTGATAAAGATACTGTTGATTTCGTGCCGAACTTTGATAATACATTGGCCGAACCGGCTGTGCTTCCTACAAGAATCCCCAACCTGCTCGTAAACGGTGCTTCAGGTATTGCCGTAGGTATGGCGACCAATATGCCGCCTCATAACCTTACGGAATCTCTCAATGCTTCTTTGGCTTTGATTGATAATCCCGATCTAACGGTGGCTGATCTTATGGAGCATATCAAAGCCCCCGATTTCCCCACAGGCGGTGAGATTTTAGGTATTGATGGTGTAAAAGATGCGTTCGAGACAGGTAGAGGCCGCATCTTGCTTCGTGCCAAAACAGAAATTGAGTCTGACGGCAATCACGATGCGATCATTATCTCGGAAATACCTTACGGCGTAATCAAGAGTGATCTCGTGAAGAGTATCGCTGAGTTGGTGGATGAGAAAAAGATCGATGGCATTGCCGACATTTCAGATACTTCCGCTCGCGGAAAAATCAATATCGTAATCGACATCAAGAAAGATGCCAACGCCCGCGTGGTGCTGAATAAGCTCTTTAAACTCACACAGCTTCAAACATCTTTCAGTGTCAACAATGTGGCTCTTGTCAATGGTCGCCCGAAAACGTTGAATCTTAAGGAAATTCTTGAAGCGTTTGTGGAGCATCGTCATGATGTGGTGATCCGCCGCACTCGCTATGAACTGAAGAAAGCCGAAGATCGCGCTCATATCCTGAAGGGTTTGATGGTAGCGGTTGACAATATCGACGAGGTTATCCATATTATCCGTCACTCCGCTACAACCGAAGAGGCTCGCACAAAACTCGGTGAACGTTTTGATCTCGATGAGATTCAGACCCGTGCTATCGTAGAGATGCGTCTGCGTCAGCTCACCGGTCTGGAAATGGATAAACTGCGTGCGGAATATGAAGAAGTGATGAATCTTATCAAGCACCTTAACGATATTCTGAACAATGATGAGGTTTGTCGTCAGGTGATGAAGGATGAGCTTATCGAAATCCGTGACAAATACGGTGATGAGCGTCGCACCACCATCAACATGATATCCGGTAACTTCAATGCTGAGGATTTCTATCCGGATGATCCCATGATCATCACAATTTCGCATCTGGGTTATATCAAGCGCACTCCGCTGACAGAGTTCCGCGCGCAACACCGTGGTGGTGTAGGAGCAAAGGGTAGCGATAAACGCGATTCAGACTTTATAGAGTACATCTACCCTGCCTCGAACCATAACTATATGTTGTTCTTCACGGCTAAGGGTAAATGCTACTGGCTGAAGGTATATGAGATTCCCGAGATGGCCAAGAACTCCAAAGGTCGTGCTATTCAGAACCTTCTCAACATTGAGCAGGATGACAAGGTGAATGCCACAATCTGCGTGTCAAAACTCCTTGACCCAGAATATAACTCCACTCATAACCTTATTTTCGCCACAAAGAAAGGTGTGATTAAGAAAACTTCTCTTGAAGCATATTCCCGTCCGCGTACTGATGGTGTTAAGGCAATCATAATCCGTGAAGATGACGATGTGATTCAGGTTAAACTCACCGATGGCAACTCGGAGGTGATCCTCGCGGATCGCGAAGGTCGTGCAATACGCTTCCATGAGAGCAAAGTTCGCGAAATGGGTCGTGTTTCAACAGGCGTAAGAGGTATGACTTTAGGTAGCGAAGATGATGAGATAATCGGTATGATTACCATGAAAGAGGATTCTGAAGACACCGTAATGGTTGTTTCCGAGAATGGTTATGGTAAGCGTACATCTATCGAAGACTACCGCATAACCAACCGCGGAGGTAAAGGTGTGAAGACAATGTCGATCACAGACAAGACAGGTCAGCTCGTAGCGATTCAGAACGTAAATGATGACAACGACCTCATGATTATCAATCAGAGCGGCATCACACTGCGTCTGCCTGTCGATTCAATTCGTGTAATGGGCCGTGCTACACAAGGTGTGAAACTCATTGACCTCGGCAAGCGTGGTGACACCATCGCTTCTGTATGCAAGGTTGACTCGGATCCTGAAGAGGAGATCGAAAATGAATTGAATGAGGAGAACACTCCAAATAACGATTCTGATGAAACTGTAATTTCAGAAAATATTGAAATTTCAGAAGATTTAACGCAGGAAGATAAACCAATCGAATAAACGGCAGTCTAATTATCCGATAGGTTTGTAAACATACCGCATATTAACTCAATTTTCATGATATGAAAAAATTTATGACATTCGCGCTTTGCATGGCTACAGTTGGAGCTATGAGCGCACAGAAATCAGTAGTTGACCAGGCTGCAAAGCTTTCGGGAAAAAATGCTCAGATTGAGGATGCCCGCAAGCTTATCCAGGATGCAGCAGCTAATCCTGAAACTCAGAACGACCCCCGCACTTATTATGTCGGCGGTAAAATTGAATTTGATGCTTTCGACAACACTTTCAAGAAGCAGATGATTAATCCGAATGATGCAAGCGTTAAGCCTTTAGAAATGGGTCAGCAGCTTGTTAACGGTTACAATCTGTTTCTCAAAGCTATGTCTCTCGACAGCGTTCCCAACGCTAAAGGTGAGATCAAACCTAAATTCTCTAAAGATATCGCATCTAAAATCAACGGCCACTTCAACGATTATTTCAACGCAGGAGGCACATTTTACAACGAGCAGAAGTTCTATCCCGAAGCATACGAGGCTTTCATGATTTATGGTAATATGCCTCATCAGGCATGGGCTTCTAAAGAAGTAAAAGCTACTCCCGACTCAGTTGCCAACACCGCATTCTTCAATGCCGGTATTTCTGCATGGCAAGGTCAGCAACTTGAGGCTGCGGCTAACGCGTTCAAGCAGGCTCGCCTGAACAATTCAGACAATGCCCAGAACTTCATCTACGAGATCGCTTGTTGGCAGAATCTTGCCGGCCAGGACTCAACCAAAGTTGATAAAGCAAAGGTTGAGATTCTCGAAATTGCGACTGCCGGTCATGACAAATTTGGTCTCGTTCAGCCCATCTTCTTCAATAACCTCGTGAATTCACTCGTACTTGACGGTCAGCTTGACGCTGCTCTCGCCAAAGTTGACGAGGTAATTGCCCAGAACCCCAACAATGCTGCCATGTACGGTCTCCGCGGTTTTGTAAACGACCGTCGCGAGGATGATGATGCTTCTGTAAATGATTATAAGAAAGCTGTTTCATTCTCAGACACTGACTTTGAGACTTTGAGGAATGCTTGTAAGAAGATTTTCAAGGTCGGCACTCAGAAATGGAGCAACATCGAAGGTGCTACTCCCGAGCAGCGCAATGCAATTAAGGCTGACTACTTCCAGTTTGCAAAAGATGTCGCTGAACGTGCAAAAGCCATGAATGCCACTGACAGTGATCTCAACTATGTAATCGACAACATCGACTACGCTCTTGAAACATTCTTCAACTAATCGGTAGGTAGCTCATTAGTTTGTAATGCTATATAAGATTGAGGCAAGTCTGATCGGACTTGCCTCTAATTTTATAAAGCCCTGAAAGGGCGTAATAATAATAACTCCACACTCCACTACACTTCGTGCGGAGATACAATTATCACGCCCCTTCGGGGCCATTGCTGACCCTTTATGATAACTATTAGGATATTTATAAAAATTTTTATACATAATTATATTCGGAGATAGATATAAAAAGAAAAAAAATAATTAAC
>JAIEAO010000096.1 GCA_029071345.1 Muribaculaceae bacterium
GGTTAATACATATTATTTCTACATATAGAACACAAATATAATAAAAATTTCCTCATCTTTAACACGATTTATATATTTCTATATTCTTTACTCTCTTTTCACCCGAACTCTCGGAAATTATTATTATTTTTGTAGATTGATATAATTGTGTAATTATGGCAAAGATTTCCTGGAGACCGGGAACTATGATTTATCCCCTGCCGGCGGTGCTGGTCACTTGCGGATCCACTCCCGAGGATTGGAATATGCTCACCGTGGCGTGGACGGGCACGATCTGCTCCGATCCGGCCATGTGCTACATATCGGTGCGCCCCGAACGTTTCTCTTATCCGTTGATAAAGAAAACGATGGAATTCACCATCAATCTCACCACAGCGGATATGGCACGGGCCACAGATTGGGCCGGAGTGAGGTCGGGAGCTGATTACGACAAATGGAAAGAGACAGGACTTACTCCCCTGCCGGGTGAGAAAGTGGCCTCGCCTACCATCGCCGAGTCTCCCCTCTCGATCGAATGCAGAGTGAAATCGATCGTGGCTTTGGGCACTCACGATATGTTTATCGCCGAAGTGCTCAACGTCCGAGCAGACGATCGCTATATCGACTCCGAGACCGGTCGGTTCTCTCTTGAAAGTTCCGGAATCATGGCCTATAGCCACGGCCATTATTTCGAATTGGGAAAACTTTTAGGAAAATTCGGATTTTCAGTGCAGAAGAATAAGTAACAACATAGAACTGAATGGACAACAATATAGACAACTTCGAGCGCGAAAGTTTTAACCCTCGTCTCGCAAAACGAATCAGACGCAACCAGAGGATAGTGAAATGGCTTTGGGTGTCATTCCTCAGTATAGGTGCCTTTATTTTCCTCTTCCTACTCCTTATATATAATGGAGTGATCGGCTATATGCCACCGATCGAAGAGCTGGAGGATCCGCATGATAAATTGGCTTCCTTGGTATACGCTTCAGATGGAACCACCGAATTAGGACGCTATTATTTCGGAGCCGGCAACCGCGTATATACCGATTACGATGCCGTGTCGCCTTACGTCATCAACGCTCTTGTAGCCACAGAGGATGTTCGATTCAGCGAGCATTCCGGCATTGACTTCAAGGCCCTCGGACGAACCATGATCAAAACACTGATGATGGGCGACAAGTCTTCCGGTGGAGCATCAACTATTACTCAGCAGCTCGCCAAGCAGCTCTATTCTCAGCCTACAGGCAGCGTCTTCAAACGCGCAATCCAGAAGCCTATCGAATGGATGATCGCCGTTAAACTGGAACGATTCTACACCAAGGATGAGATCATCAATATGTATCTCAACCGATTCGACTTCCTCCACAATGCGGTGGGTATTAAGACCGCCGCCAATGTTTACTTCGGCAAAGAGCCGGGCGATCTGAAAGCTGAAGAGGCCGCCATGCTTGTGGGTATGCTCAAGAACCCCAGCTATTACAATCCTCTTCGCCATGAAGAGCGCGCGATCAACCGCCGTAACACCGTCATCGATCAGATGGTGAAAGCCGACTTCCTCACCGAGGCTCAGGGTGATTCTCTCAAAGCCCTCCCTCTGGTGCTCGACTACCATAAGGTGGACCATAAGGAAGGTGGCGCGCCTTATCTACGCGAGGAGATCCGCCGACTGATGACTGCCAAGAAGCCCGTAGCCCCCAAGCGCTCGGACTATAAATCACTTATGGCTTATCGTCTGGCATGGGGAAATTACAACAGCGATTCGACTCAATGGGAAGAAAACCCGATGTATGGCTGGATCGAAAAGAATCCCAAGCCCGACGGCTCGCTCTATAACCTTTACACCGACGGTCTGCGCATCTACACCTCAATCGACATGAAGATGCAGAATTATGCCGAAGAGGCGATCTATCAGCATCTCGGAGGCTATCTGCAGCCCGCTTTTGAAAATGAAAAGAAAGGGCAGCGCACAGGTCCCTACACATCCAACTCATCGGAATTAAGCTACGAAGGGGTGCAGAAACTTATCCGCAACGCCGTGAAGCAGACCGAACGCTACCGTCTCATGAAAAAAGCCGGCCTGAGCGAAGATGAAATCGATAAGATTTTCCATACACCCTATGAAATGGATGTCTTCGCATACGTCAAGGAGACACGCAAAGAGAACGGAAAGAGCGTCACGAAGATCGTGCCCGGATCTAAGACAGTAACAATGTCGCCTTACGATTCTCTCCTCTATATGAAGACCGTGCTGCGCACCGGCCTCATGAGTATGGATCCGATCAACGGCCATGTCAAGGCATATGTGGGTGGCCCCGACTTCTCGCATTTCCAATACGACATGGTGAGCCGCGGTAAACGCCAGATAGGCTCAACCGCGAAACCATTCCTCTACACCCTTGCCATGGAGCAGGATTTCACACCATGCTCAATGCTCTCCAACACTCAGCCGGTATTCGGCAACTGGGCTCCCCGAAATTCGGGCAGTGCGCGTGTTGGTGAGATGGTTGACCTCCGCTGGGCTCTCACCAACTCCAACAACTGGATTTCCGCCCGCCTGGTCAATGCTCTCACTCCGGTGAGTCTTGCCAACAAGATGCGAATGTTCGGCATCACCGGATATATCGACGCGACTCTCCCCCTTGCCTTGGGCACAGTCGATGTTCCCGTAGGCCAGATGGTGGCCGCTTACACCACGTTCGCCAACAAAGGTATCCGCGTTGATCCGGTGTTTGTGACACGCATCGAAGACAATCAGGGCAACCTGATTTATACCGCCGTTCCCCACCGCACAGAAGTTACATCGGAAGATGCCTACTATAAGATCCTGTCGATGCTGCTCAACGTTGTCGACAGCGGTACAGGCGCAAGCCTCCGCTCACGCTACAACATTTCCGCACAGATGGGAGGTAAGACCGGTACCACCAACTCCAACTCCGACTCCTGGTTCATGAGCTTCACTCCGCAACTCGTGACCGGCGTATGGGTCGGCGGTGAAGAGCGTTACATCCACTTCAATTCGATGGCATTCGGTCAGGGAGCCCGCGCCGCTCTCCCGATCTATGGATTATATATGCAGAAAGTATATTCAGATCCGAAACTCCCCTATCGTCAGGATGCCAGATTTAATTTCCCCGAAGGATTCAATCCCTGCGATGGCGAGCTCTCCACCTACTCCGGCGGAGAAGAAGTGGAAGAAGAAGCGGTGGAAGGAGTCTTCGATTAATCCTGTTTTTGCGGATAAATTGGCTTAATTATGGAAATTTTTCATTATTCGCGCCGAAATATTTGTGCGGAATGAAATTTATATATATATTTACCGCAAAATATTAACCTTAATTAATTTCAAACTGAAATTATAAACTCTACATTATGGCAAAGGTATTGCAGATAAGGGATCTCACCCTACGCGACGGCCAGCAGTCGCTGTTCGCGACCCGTTTGAAACAGGAGAATGTCGACAAGCTTCTTCCTCTTTACCGCGAAGCGAAATTTTACATCATGGAAGTCTGGGGCGGAGCTGTTCCTGACTCAGTGATGCGTTATCTCGGCGAATCCCCATGGGATCGTCTTCGTGCTTGCTCAAAAGAGATGAAGGGTATCTCCCTGCTCTCAGCGCTCTCACGCGGCCGCAACCTTTTCGGCTATGTGCCTTATCCCGACTATGTGCTTGAAGGCTTCTACAAAAAAGCTATCGAGAACGGTCTTAACGTAATGCGTATCTTCGATGCCCTCAACGATATCGACAACATCAAGGAGTCTGTGAAGATGATCAACGCACTCGGCGGTATCTCCGATACAGCTGTATGCTACACCGTAGACCCCAAGGACGAACCCGTAGAGGCTCCCAAGAAAAAAGGTTTCTTCGCCAAGCTCTTCGGCAGCAAGGAAACTCCGGTAGTTCCCGAAAAGATCTTCACCGACGAATATTTCGTAAACAAAGCCAAAGAGATGGAAGCTCTCGGCGCAAAGATGGTGACACTTAAAGATATGGCCGGCCTTGTAAATCCTGCCCGTATCTTCACCCTTATGCCCAAGCTGAAACAGGCTCTTAAAGTTCCCGTAGACTTCCACACTCACTGCACTCCGGGTTACGGTCTTGCAGCTGTGCTGACAGCGATCATCAAGGGTGTGGACATCGTCGACACCAACATCTGGTGGTTCGGTGGAGGCTCGGCAGCTCCCGCGATCGAGCTCGTTTGGATCTTCTGCCAGAAACTCGGAATCGAGATGGCTGTCAACATGGACGCTGTGGCTAAGATCCGTAAGGAACTCGTCGGTGCCCGCAAGGCTCTCGCCGACTTCGACCTCAATAAAGATAAATGGCCCAACGACTTCGATGAGTATTACGCAAAGATGCCGGCAAATATCGATGCTGAATTCGACCGCGCAATCAAGGCCGCCACTGAGAACAACGAGGAAGAGCTTCTCGACGCTTGCCACAAGATCGAGGCTTACTTCGGCTTCCCGAAACCCAACGAGCTCGTTAAGAACGCTGAGGTTCCCGGCGGAATGTACTCCAACATGGTTGCCAACCTCCGCGCCCTCAAAGCCGAGGACGTTCTCGACGAGGCAATGGCCCTCATCCCGAAGGTGCGCCGCGACGCAGGTCTCGTGCCCCTCGTCACTCCTACCAGCCAGATCGTAGGCTCTCAGGCCGTGGCTCTCGCACTCGACCGCCGCAAAGGTGCAGCTGACTATTCAAACAAGAACAACCAGTTTATCGCCCTCGTAAAAGGTGAATACGGTCACACTCCCGTGGCTATCGACCCCGCCTTCCGTGCGCAGATCACAGGCGTAGCCGAAGAGCGTCCGTACGACACATCTTCATTCCGCGAACCGGCTAACCCCGAACTTCCGGAATTCGGTGGCGTGAAGCTTGCACAGAACGACGAGGAATTCCTCCTTCTCGAACTTCTCCCCTCTGTGGCCAACACCTTCCTCAAGAACAAACGCAAAGCTGAGTTCGAGGCTAAGAAGGCCGCTGCTCCCGCTGAGGAGAAAGCATCCGAGGCTAAGGCTGAAGCTGCCGCTCCCGCCGCACAGGAAGAGATTACAGGCCGTGTGTTCCGCGCACCGATGGGCGGCACAATCATCGAGCTTGTTGCCAAACCCGGCCAGACAGTTAAGGTCGGCGACCTCCTCCTCGTTTACGAAGCAATGAAGATGGAAAATGACCTCGCCACAGACATGGAAGGAACCATCAAACGCATCCTCGTAAACGAAGGTGACGTAATCGCAACCAATCAGCCCCTCGTAGAGTTCGAGTAATCTTCAATGCCAATGCAGTAGCGGAAGTTTCCAACTTCCGCTCTTTCTCCCGGGTTTACGGAGGTTAGGAAACCTCCGCCACTTTGAACTAAGACAATCATACACTTCTAATATCATAACACACGCAAGGCGAGCGGCACCTGTCGCTCGCCTATTTTTATATGTCGGTTTTCAGTTGTCGGTTTTCGTTTTTCAGTGTGGCCGCGATAAATCGCGTCCGAAGATCAAATAGAATTATTGAAGGCAGCGTAAGCGACTATTTTACTTAAATATTAAGAGGATTATCAGGGCAATGCTGCATAATGATATACTCAGCACACGGCGCAGTGTATTAAATCTTCTTATATAATCCGGATCAAAAAACTTCTCATTATTTTGATGTCGTTGCCAAGACATATATAGTCTGCCCAATGGAAGCACAATCAACCCTATGGCCCAAAGTATAATTACAAAAGTTATCATAATATCAGCATTTATGATCTTATAGATCATTTTATATAGTATTCATAAGCATTTTAAAATTTAAACAAAAATCCAACATTTATAGTTCTGAACGAAATTTTAGGTGCAGCACAACAGATTATTTGGCTATATCGGGAAAAAGTATTAACTTTGCAGGCCATTTGACGGGATCGCGACCTGTCAAGAATAATTTTTAATTAATTAACTGCAGTTTTAACGACAATGAAAAAAGACATTCATCCCAAGGAATACCGCGAGGTAGTGTTCAAAGATATGTCTAACGACGAGGTATTCATCACCCGTTCTACGGTTGCTTCTCGTGAGACTATCGAAATCGACGGCAAAGAGTATCCTCTCGTAAAACTCGAGATCACCAGTGCTTCTCACCCCTTCTTCACAGGTAAGCAGAAGCTCGTCGATACAGCCGGACGTGTGGACAAGTTCCGCAGCCGCTACGGCAACCGCACAAAGAAATAATCAGATTTCGTGCATAATTAAAGAGGGTTCCAATCGGAGCCCTCTTTTATTTTATAAGTGGCGGAAGTTTACTGACTTCCGCCTGACATGCTGGTCGTGCGGAGGTGTGAGATCTCCGCCGCTATTGACAATTAATTTCAGAGGATTTTTCTTTGAGACAAAACATATCCTATCAATATATTGTTGATAATTACAGATTATCAATAATTATACTGCAGAATGAAGAAATTGTTTTTATTTGCAACGGCGGCTATGATAATGGCCTCCTGCTCATCTGACAAGGGTAAAGTCACAATACAACTCCCGAAAGATTTCAATGAGAAAACATTGGTGGTGAGCCATGTCACTATCGATAACGCTTATAATGCCAAACAGGCGGAAGAGATAAAGGTTATATATGACACTCTTGAGGTTAACAATGGAATCGCGACATTAACACTCGACCCCGCAGGTGCGGCAAGGTATAATATCGAGTCGCCTGTCGTGACTCTCACCCAGCCCGAGTTTTACGCCTCTCCGGAAGACAATCTCGAGGTAACTATAGAGAATTTCGATCCGCTGGCCTATCAGGTCAGGGGATCGGAACTGATGGACGATCTGACGAGGATGCGTGCAGTTACTGATCCTATTAAACAGGAATATTTCACATTAGTATCCCGCAACGAGATTGTGACCGAAGCCGAAGCGAAGGCAAGCATAGACCGATATGACAACGCTATCAAAAAATTTGTGGCCGACAATCCTAAAAGTCAGGCGGTACCTTTAGCTATCCTCGAATTGAGCAGCGATGACTTCAAACAGATATACGACAATATGACCCCTGAAGCAAAAAAATCGATCGTGATGCCGTATGCCATGCAATATAACAGCGAAGTAGAAAAAGTTCTTAAGGAAAGAGATGCCGAGCAGGCCCGCAAAGATGAAATTGCGTCGGGCACTATCACCGCCCCGGATTTCACCCTTCCCGACCTCAATGGCAAAAAAGTCAGTCTTTCAGATTTCAAAGGGAAATGGGTGGTGCTCGATTTCTGGGGAAGCTGGTGCGGTTGGTGTATCAAAGGTTTTCCGGCTCTTAAAGATGCCTACAAGCAGTATGGCGATAAGATCACGATCATAGGCATCGACTGCAACGACATGGACTCCGATTGGCGTGCGGCAGTCAAGAAATATGAATTGCCCTGGTTGCAACTTTATAATGGCAACAACACAGATCTCTACAGCTCATACAATATAGAAGGGTTCCCGACCAAAGCTATTATTAACCCGGAAGGTAAGCTCGTGGATCTCACCACCGGAGAAGACCCGTCATTCTTCACACGTCTCGCCGACTTTGTGAAGTAATAGATTCTTCACACAATAATTAGAAACAGCGCCCCCTGCATGAAATCATGCAGGGGGCGTAACTTTATATCTTAATCAATCGGAGGCTTATTTGCCGTTAATCAATTTAGCGAGAGTATCGAAGAAAGCGGGGTTTTCACCGATAGTGATATCTGCAATCTTACCTTCCGGATTAACGATGACCTTGGTCGGGAATCCCTGCACACCATAATCGGCAAGCAGTCTGGAGCCTTCCGGATTATAGACATTCACCCATGGAAGCTGATATTTCTCCACACCTTTGCGCCAGTTGGCCTCCGGCTCGTTGCAGTCCACGCCTATAATCTCCAGTTCGGGCTGATACTGCTCGTAGGCATCCTTGAGTTTCGGGAAACCTTTGATACACCATCCGCACCAGCTGCCCCAAAAATCGATGATCACCCATTTGCCTCGGAAATCGGATAACTTCACATCCTTACCTTCGAGATTCTTCAACGTGAAATCAGGAGCCATTGTCTCACCTGATGCCAAAGCCTCCATTCTTTTATCGGCCTCAATCGATTTCTCGACAGATGCCTTTTTAGCCACCGCTATCGGATAGAGAATGGAAGATGTCATTGACTCCGGCATCGCGTTATAAGCCGTAAGATAATCCTCTCCTCCGCCCATTGAAACATCCATTGAAATAAGAGCATAAACAGCTGCGGGGTCATTGGGATTAGCAGCGATGAACTTCTTAAACAATTCATTATAATCATTTATCGCCTGCTCCATTCCCGATTCATTTCCGGAGGTAATATTTTCACGATAACGGTTAAGAATCGCTGCTGCCCGGGCATTAAGAAGAGATACACTCTCCATCAACGGCGTGCCCGCCACGCTATATTCAAGTGGAGAAACAGAACTTACATTAACTGTCAGATTATCGTCAGGGGACGCGAAAAGATTAATATAGGTTCCATTATTATCATCAAGAATTATCGAACTTTGAGTCGGAGCCGCTATATTCATGTCGTAATTGACTACGCCATTGACAAGTTTAACAGAGTCATATTTAACTGCCTGACGCTCTGAACGAGGCTTCGCCAGATTGGCAATATCAGACATAACGAATGTGTATGTCGTGTCTTTGACACACGACGGAAAATTAACCGTCACTTTAGCTGCATCCGCTCCAGATAGGCCAAGAACCAGGGCAGCTGTCATAATCATTTTCTGCATATCCTTATATTATTTTACTTACCGTTATTTGA
>JAIEAO010000097.1 GCA_029071345.1 Muribaculaceae bacterium
CTCTTGTGGGGAGCACATCGATGTTGCGGCGGTTGATATGGTCGAGGAGACGGCCGGGGGTAGCGACGATAATGTCGGTTCCGGCAGAGAGTGAGTTGACCTCATCCTCCACTTTGTGGCCGCCGTAAAGCTGGGTGACCTTGAAACCGTTAGCAATCTTGTTTATAATCTGCGAAATCTGGATCACAAGCTCACGCGATGGGGCCACCACTACGGCCTGAACCCGGCCCGTAGAGGGCTTGAGGATTTTAAGCATCGGAAGGATGAAGGCAAGGGTCTTGCCCGATCCTGTGGGTGAAAGCAGAATGATGTCGCGCGACTCCGAAGCCTGCTCCATCATCTTTCGTTGCATCTGATTAAGTTCTGAAATCCCCAATTTTTCTTCTACCAACGGAAGGAATTCTTTTTCTCTCATAATAATCTAATTTTATAATTCCTCCGACCGGCGTTGTCAACTGATCTGCGACCAGTCGTAGGTTTTTGAAAAACGAATGCGCAACTCCTTGCGTATCATATCTACCGATGATTGCGTAAGGCTCATCCGTTCTCCGGCATAGTTGTCGTTAACATCTCCGGGGGTCTCCACCAATTCCGGGTGCGCGTTAAGAATCTCGATTGCACATTGACGGGCGATACTAAGTATCTGTCCGTCGGTCGCAAGGTTTGCTACTTTAAGATTAAACGCAATTCCGCTCTGTTGGGTTCCCTCCATATCGCCGGGGCCGCGCATTTTCATATCAGCCTCCGAAATCAGGAAGCCGTCGGAGGTCTCTGTCATGATGCCGAGACGCTTCCGCGTATCGCCTGCGATATTGTTTTTGGTCATCAGAATGCAGTAGCTGTTGTCGGCTCCTCGCCCGACACGGCCTCGCAACTGATGGAGCTGCGAAAGTCCGAACCTTTCGGCATTCTCAATCAGCATCACCGACGCATTGGGAACGTTTACACCAACCTCTATGACCGTGGTTGCAACTAATATACGCGCCGCGCCGCTGACAAACTCATTCATCTGCGCATCTTTTTCAGAGGGCTTCATCTGGCCGTGGACCATGCAGACCTTATAATCCTTGAAAATGCCTCGTATTCGTTCCACACCCGCCTCAACGCTTTTCAGTTCAAGCTTTTCGTTTTCCTTAACTAACGGATAAACGATATAGACCTGACGTCCTAATTTAAGTTCTCGGTTAAGGAGCTGATACACCTCCGTGCGGCCACTTTCAAAACGTAGATATGTCTGAATAGGCTTTCTCCCCGGTGGCAATTCGTCGATTACCGAAACATCAAGGTCTCCATATACGGTCATTGCCAGTGTTCGCGGGATCGGCGTGGCAGTCATAACCAGCACATGGGGTGCGATTTCACTCTTCTTCCACATCTTGGCTCTCTGCGCCACTCCGAACCTATGCTGCTCATCGATAACAGTCAATCCCAGATTGCGAAACTGCACATTGTCTTCAATCAGCGCATGGGTGCCGACAAGGATATCTATCGATCCGTCGAGCAACCCTTCATGAATCTCACGTCTGGCCTTTGTGCGGGTGCTTCCTGTCAACAACTCCACGCGCAGGCCGATCTTCTCACCCCAGCCGCGGATTGTTTCAT
>JAIEAO010000098.1 GCA_029071345.1 Muribaculaceae bacterium
AAAATCTATAAATTCAATTGTGACACGCGTGTTCAGGAATTATTTATAGATATTGCCGGTGATGGTGAGGGGTGGAAATTGTACGGATGTGCGATGGGTATTCACCCGGTGACAGATGAATTGTATATGGCCCTTTATCATGAGTTCAGTATTCCGACTTACATCACCCGCCGATATTCTGTAACGGGTGAGAAGGTTCGGGATTACGAAATGATCATGAATTACTGGTTCCCTTCGCTCCCATTGTTCCCGATGAATCAAAATGAATCAAGCGTGGAAGACATTAACAATGATACTTGCAATTATGGAAATATTTATAATCTTCAGGGTTGTCAAGTAAAGACCAATGTTGAGTTTGGAAATTGGGAGAATCTGAATTCCGGCATCTATATCTGGAAGAGTGCAAATAAAACGCACAAATTTATGATTCCGTAATCACTTGCTAATATCTTAATAATGAGAATGAGGGTGCAGTTCCATTAAAGGCTGCACCCTCATTTTATTCTATGGTTTACAATTTAGAATTTAAAGGGAGTGGGAGAGACGTACACCTTGACATCTTTGATCGATGACGGTGCGTTGCTCTCCATTCTCGGGAGATACTGCAAAGCGGTGAGAGTATGCTCACGGCCAAGATCAAGCACGATGTAGTGGGGGAAGGGATCTTTCTTGTTGGTGCTCCAATAGGTCGATTCCTGAAGGTCGAAGACTTTGTCTGCCGAACGGTTAACATTCTTTACGTCCTCACTGTCGGCGTATGCAACAGTCCAGGGTTCGCGTGAGATTCTTTCGCCATCCTGATTGAGCAGATACATCTCGGCGATAGCGGCGCGTGTGCCTCCATCATGAGCATTATCGGCCTCGATGCAGACGTAACGACCTGTAGTCGGGGCGTCAAACTTGATCTCTTTCCAACCGTTACCTTCGGGGAAGGAAGTCGCAATCACAGGTTTCTCGCCAGAGAGGTCAAGGTTCTGATCGGGAAGACGATGGGTGAGAGGCTTGGAAACGAGCAGTTTGTCGAGTTCGGGGGTCTTTGAACCGTAAGAAGTTGTGGCTTTCGGCCCTAAGATATCAAACACGATGATTTCATTCTCACCTTTCTTGAGCCATGCACCGGGAACATACAGCGTCTGCTGCGGACCGATTTCCCAGATACGGCCTAATGGATGTCCGTTGACATATACCAAGCCTTTACCCCATGTCTCAAAGTTTAAGAATGTATCGGCAGGTTTCGAGACATTGAAAGTTCCGGAATATACACCACGGGGGTATCTTCCTGTCGAATCCTTCTCGTATGAATCAACCGGGAGATATTTCATGCTTGTGTATGTTTCATACTCATCCTCAATATTGAATACCTTCCAGTTCTTGAGGTCACACACGAAATGATGTCCGTCGCGTTCTTCAGTAATGGTTACATTATCTGTAATACCCTTGAAATCTTTAATGGCTCTGCCGAAATTGATGCGTCCCATAGCTTCAACAAAGATATCGAGCACAGCACCCTTTTTGCAAGCCGGGATTGCAAGCTGTTTGTCGCCATTACGACGGTCGAGCGTACCGATATACTTTCCATCAATAAAGATCTGGGCATAATCATGAGGCTCATTTACGGTAAGAAGACCACCATTAGGAAGAGAGGGGAGAGTTGTCTGATATATGATACTTCCGAAACCTTGATCATATTCTTCCATTGTGCGGATATTAACATCGCTCTTTGCCTCAGGTAAGTTGAGGAAGAGGGGAGCAACCATGTCCAATTTGAACGGTTTCACATCCATGGTCTTGATGGAAGCGGGCACCGGGGCCTGCTTGCCATCGGTATATTTTGCCAATGCCTTGCGAAGTTCCCAATATTTAGGAGTAGGGGAGCCTTGCTCATTGATCGGGGCATCGTAATCGTAAGATGTAACATCGGGGGCGAAACCCGGAGAGTTTGCACCGGCCCAGTGACCCCAGTTAGTACCTCCGTGAGTCATATAAAGACTGAACGAGATATTTTTTGAAAGCATCTCATCGATACCGGCAATCATATCCTCGGCAGGTCGGGTCTCATGATTAGCTCCCCACTTGTCGAACCATCCGCTCCAAAATTCAGAACACATCAGCGGGCTGTCCGGACGAAGTTCTTTCAGACGACGGAACTGATCATCGATGTTGGCACCCGTTCCGAAGTTCATGGTCCAGATAAGATCATCAAGACCATTGTTTTCGAAATTCGAAGACCAGTCACATTGGAACAATGTCACTTCATCACCGAAATTTTTACGAAGCATATCACGGATGTTAGAAACGTATGGTTTATCAATACCGTACGAACCGTATTCGTTTTCCACCTGAACCATGATGATCGGACCTCCGTTGGCAACCGTCAGATCGCTTACCTGATCAGCCACCGCTTTCTGAAATTTATCGACACGTTCAAGGAAATAAGGATCGTTCTCGCGCAATTTAATATCTTTCTTTTTCAAAAGCCACCACGGGAGTCCACCCATTTCCCACTCCGCACAAACATAAGGGCCGGGACGGAGAATCACCTTCATGTCGTTTTTCTGACATAGCTTGATGAACTCACGGAGATCGTTCTGACCTGTAAAGTCGAACTCTCCCTCTTTCGGTTCGTGAGCATTCCAGAAAGTATAAAGGCAGATGGTGTTCATTCCTAAAGCCTTACTCATCTTGATACGGTGTTCCCAATACTCTTTAGGGATGCGGGGATAATGAAGTTCAGCGGCCTTTACGGTAAAAGGTTCTCCATTTAACAGGAAAGTACCTTTGCCGGCTTCAAACTTACCCTGTTCTTTCGCCGGAGTGCTTGAGGCGGCAAAAGAAACCGGTGCGGTCAATGCGCAGGCAGAGGCCACAAGAATCGAATACAAAAATTTATTATTCATAATATTATGATTAGAGTTCTGGTTAACTAAACAAAGATATGAATGTCTCGGTTATTAGTATTTTCAATTGACAAATATCCCAAGATATTCGCAAGTCGGCTAAGAGCGAACGCCGGCCGCAAGGCCGGTGCGCGATGCCGTAGGCACTTAGATTTTATCTGACTGCAAATATTGAAAATATTCGCACGTCGGCTAAGAGCGAACGTCGGCCGCAAGGCCGGTGCGCGGTGCCGCAGGCACTTAGACCGACTGCAAATTTACAATCTATAACCGAATTGTAAAATATGTTGTAAAACATATAAAAAATTGCATGGTTATTCTTCAATAAGTGTTAATTTTACACCCATTATATATCATAGCAAAAAAAATAATTAAAAATAACTCAAATAGACAAATTTCTAAATTCATGAAACTCTTTGGCTATTCAGCACTTATCGCTTTATGTGCAGGCATTTCCTCTTGTGGATCAAACAAGGAAGAGGCAATGTTAACCAAGTCCGGTCTTGATCCCCAAAATTTCGAAACAGTTGTTAACGGTGATTCAACCCGTCTCGTAACACTCAGGAACGCTGCGGGGATGGAAGTATGCATCACAAACTATGGCGGTCGTATCGTGTCACTCATGGTTCCTGACAAAGAGGGCACAATGCAGGATGTCGTGTTAGGATTTGACAGCATCGGTGCTTATCTTCCGGATATAAACAAATCGGATTTCGGTGCAGCAATCGGTCGTTATGCCAACCGAATCAATCAGGGACGTTTCGTTCTTGACGGCGACACTATCCAGCTTCCTCAGAACAATTTCGGCCACTGCCTGCATGGTGGCACCGATATGGGAACATTAGGTTGGCAGTATCGCGTATACAAAGTTGAGAATGCCACTGATTCCACATTCACCATCTCAATCGATTCTCCTGATGGCGACAATCAATTCCCCGGAAATGTGAAAGCTACAGTCACCTATACTCTTCAAGCAGATAACGCACTGCGCATCGATTATGAGGCAACCACCGACAAAGCAACCATCATCAACTTGACCAACCATTCATATTTCAACCTGTCGGGCGATCCCGAATTGAGCGTGCTTGATGAGACAATATGGATCAACGCTGACAATTTCACTCCTGTCGACAGCACATTCATGACTACAGGCGAGATTATTCCGGTAAAAGACACTCCCATGGATTTCACAGAGGAAAAACTTCTTGGCAAGGATATTGAGTCTGAATATATTCAGGTTAAATATGGCAACGGATTTGATCACAATTTTGTGCTCAACACAAAAGGGAATCTCGATGAGTGTGCCGCTCGCGTCACAGATCCTCGCTCCGGAATCGTACTTGAAGTATTCACTAATGAGCCCGGTATTCAATTCTACACCGGAAACTTCCTTGACGGCACTGTAACCGGCAAGAAAGCTAAAGTATATAATCAGCGTCATGCCCTTTGCCTCGAAACTCAGAAATATCCCGATACGCCTAACAAACCTAACTGGCCATCGGCTACACTGCGTCCGGGTGAGACCTACAAGAGCACTTGCATTTACAAGTTTTCTACTAAAAAATAATATCAAACAATTATAAACAGTCCAACTTTTTAGAACTTAAGCATTATGGATTTATTAGACTGGGTAGTGATCGGCCTATTCGCGTTGGCTCTAATCATGATCATCGTGTGGGTATCACGTCAGAAACAAAACACAGCCTCCGATTATTTCTTGGGAGGTAAAGATGCAACATGGATCGCCATCGGTGCCTCTATTTTCGCATCAAATATCGGATCCGAGCACCTTATCGGTCTCGCAGGAGCAGGAGCATCAAGCGGTATGGCAATGGCTCACTGGGAAATTCAGGGATGGATGATCCTTATTCTCGGATGGGTCTTCGTACCGTTCTACACCCGCTCAATGGTTTACACCATGCCGGAATTCCTTGAGCGTCGTTACAACGGTGCTTCACGCAGCATCCTCTCCATCATCTCTCTTATCAGCTACGTGCTCACTAAGGTTGCAGTAACAGTTTACGCCGGAGGTCTCGTATTCCAGCAGGTATTCGGCATCGACACTCTTTGGGGAATCGACTTCTTCTGGATCGCAGCTATCGGCCTCGTACTCATCACAGCACTTTACACTGTAATCGGCGGTATGAAATCAGTGCTCTATACTTCCGTGCTCCAGACCCCGATTCTTCTTCTCGGTTCGCTCATTATCCTCGTTCTCGGTCTCAAGGCCCTCGGTGGTTGGGATGAGATGATGCGTATCTGCTCTATCGAGGTTGTGAACGATTATGGCGACACAATGACAAACCTTATCCGTGACAACCGCGATGCCAACTATCCCTGGCTCGGTGCGCTTATCGGCTCTGCTGTCATCGGTTTCTGGTATTGGTGTACCGACCAGTTCATCGTTCAGCGCGTACTCTCCGGTAAGAATGAGAAAGAGTCTCGCCGTGGTACCATCTTCGGTGCTTACCTCAAGCTTCTCCCCGTATTCCTCTTCCTTATCCCCGGTATGATCGCATTCGCACTCCATCACGAGGGTATCGTTGTGAATGGTGAAGTGTTCAAGCTCTCTACTCCTGATGCTGCATTCCCCACATTGGTGGCTAAACTTCTTCCTGCCGGTGTCAAGGGTCTTATCGTCTGCGGTATCCTCGCAGCTTTGATGTCTTCACTCGCATCACTCTTCAACTCATCTTCAGCTCTCTTCACCATCGACTTCTATCAGCGTTTCCATCCCAATACAGATCCCAAGAAACTCGTGCGTATCGGTCAGGTCGCTACAGTGGTTATCGTGTTCCTCGGCATCATTTGGATTCCTGTGATGCGCAGCATGGGCGACGTGCTTTACAACTATCTCCAGGAGGTTCAGTCAGTGCTCGCTCCGGGTATCGCAGCTGCATTCCTTATGGGTATCGTCTGGAAACGTGCTACGGCTGAAGGCGGTATGTGGGGTCTCATCGCCGGTCTTGCAATCGGTATAACTCGCCTGAGCGCAAAGATCTGGTACGACTTCAACCCGATCAACGATGGCGGTAACTATTTCAAATTCCTATTCTACGATTGCAACTGGCTCTTCTTCTGCGGATGGATGCTTCTCTTCTGCATCGCAGTGGTGTTTGTGGTTTCTCTCTGCACCAAAGCTCCGGACCAGAAGAAAATTCAGGGTCTCGTTTTCGGAACATCAACTCCCGAACAGCGACTTGCAACCCGTCAGAGCTGGAACGCCTGGGATATCGTGAATTCAATCATCATCCTCGGCATCACAGTTGCATTCTATATTTATTTCTGGTAAGAAATAATTATTAACTCAAAAGAATCGATTTAAGGCGATAGAAATTTAGCAATAAATATTTGCGATATCGAGTGTAGCAGACATTGCTATCATCAATAATCAGCAAAATCAGCACTAATTTTATGTCTAATAGTTATTATCAGCAACAAGATCGATTATATATCAGTGTAGACTGCATAGTGTTCGGTTTGTGTGAGGGGGAGTTGAAACTTCTCCTCACCAAACGGGACTTCGAGCCGCACAAAGGTGAGTGGTCTCTTATGGGAGGTTTTGTCCGGCATGATGAGAGCGTGGACAACGCAGCCCGCAGAGTCCTCAAGAATCTTACAGGACTCGATGGAATATATATGCAGCAAGTAAAGACTTTCGGAGAAGTAAACCGCGACAGCGGAGAAAGAGTAGTGTCCGTAGCATACAGTGCTCTCCTTAATCTAAAGGAAATCAAGCACTGCAACCTTGAAGGCTACAACGCCCAATGGTTCGATTATAATAATATACCCGATCTGTGTATGGACCACAACAAGATGATCGAACACGCTATGTTGAAAATCCGTCACAGATTGAAAACAGAACCACTCGCTTTCAAACTTCTTCCACAGCGTTTTACTCTCTCTCAGTTTCAAAGTCTTTATGAGATGCTGATGGGAACGAAAGTCGATAAACGAAATTTCCGCAGGCGAGCTTTGGAAAACGACTGCATTGTCTCTACTGAATTCGTTGATAAAGAAAATTCACGACGCGGCGCAAGATTATATGAATATCGTGACAATCTTGCACTAAATAATTAAACCGATGTCCTGTCTTGAAGCAGGCAAAAATTCATCCTCCTTATGCTTGAAGAATTAAAAGAAAAAGTATTTAAGGCTAACCTTGATTTAGTAAAACACGGATTAGTAATATTCACCTGGGGCAATGTCTCAGGTATAGACAGAGAAAAAGGGCTTGTAGTTATCAAGCCAAGTGGTGTAAGCTACGATGATATGAAAGCTGACGATATGGTGGTCGTGGACCTTCTGACCGGCAACGTTGTCGAAGGAAATCTTAAACCATCGTCCGACACTCCGACTCACCTTGCTCTTTATCGCGCGTTCCCGGAAATCGGGGGAGTGGTTCACACTCACTCCACTTACGCAACAGCATGGTCACAGGCGGGTAAGGACCTACCCAATATAGGCACTACTCATGCCGATTATTTCCACGAAGCTGTGCCTTGCACGCGAGATATGACCGAAGCTGAAGTTCTGACAGAATATGAACTTAACACAGGTAACGTCATTATCGAGCGTTTTGAGGGAATGAATCCGGCGCACACGCCCGGAGTGCTTGTCAAGAATCATGGCCCGTTCACATGGGGAACCTCTCCTGCCGATGCAGTTCACAATGCAGTGGTGCTTGAGCAGATCGCCAAGATGGCAAGCATTGCCTACACTGTCAATCCCGCTCTCACAATGAATCCTCTGCTCGTTGAGAAACACTTCTCGCGCAAACATGGCCCGAACGCTTATTACGGTCAGAAATAATCATTAGTTAATAGTTGATAATTAATGATAACTTTTAATTAAACCAAAATATATGAGAATATAATTTTGTTATAACCTAAAAAATAATATAAGACATGGAAATATTTGATCAGTATGAAATATGGTGGATCACCGGCGCACAGCTTCTTTACGGAGGCGATGCAGTAGTTAAAGTTGACGCTCACTCTCAGGAGATGGTTGAGGGTCTTAACAAATCAGGTGTTCTTCCCGTTAAGGTTGTTTACAAAGGCACAGCCAATTCATCAAAAGAGGTTAGCGATCTCATGAGAGCGGCCAACAACGATCCCAAATGCGCAGGTGTAATCACTTGGATGCATACATTCTCTCCCGCCAAGATGTGGATCCACGGTCTGCAGCTTCTCAACAAACCTCTTCTCCACTTCCACACTCAGTACAATGCCGAAATTCCATGGAACGACATCGACATGGACTTCATGAACCTCAACCAGAGTGCTCATGGCGACCGCGAGTTCGGACATATCTGCGCCCGTATGCGTCTCCGCCGCAAAGTTGTTGTAGGTCATTGGACAGACAAGAAGGTGCTTGAGAAGATCGCCGTTTGGCAGCGTGTAGCTGTGGCATGGGCTGACTCTCAGGATATGCTCATCCTTCGATTCGGCGACCAGATGAACAACGTAGCCGTAACCGACGGCGACAAGGTTGAAGCTGAACAACGTCTCGGTTACCATGTTGACTACTGCCCGGTAAGCACTCTTATGGAGTATCACAAGAAAGTTAAGAAAGAGGATATCCTTAAACTCGTAAATGAATACTTCAAGCTCTACGAGCACAAGCATGAGATGGAAATTCCCGCTTCTGACGAATATAAGGCAGTCTGGGATGCCGCTCACGCTGAGCTTACACTCCGCGCTATCCTCAAGGATAAAGGTGCTAAAGGTTTCACCACTAACTTCGACGACCTCGGCACAGCTGATATCAACGATCCTAAATTTGTAGGTTTCACTCAGATTCCGGGTCTCGCTTCTCAGCGTCTGATGGCTGAAGGTTACGGTTTCGGCGCAGAGGGAGACTGGAAATCTGCAGCCCTTTACCGCTCGGTATGGGTGATGTCAGAAGGTAAGGCTTGTTCATTCCTCGAAGACTATACTCTTAACTTCAACGGTGCTGACAGCACTATCCTTCAGGCCCACATGCTTGAGGTTTGTCCCCTCATCGCTGAAGAGCGTCCTCGTCTTGAGGTTCATTTCCTCGGTATCGGTATCCGCAAGGCTCAGACCGCGCGTCTCGTCTTCACTTCCCGCCCCGGTAATGGCTGCACTGCAACTGTTGTTGACCTCGGCAACCGCTTCCGCCTCATCGTTAACGACGTTGAGTGCGTGAAATCCAAACCGATGCCCAACCTCCCCGTAGCTTCCGCTCTCTGGAAACCGATGCCCGACTTCGAGACAGGCGCAGGTGCTTGGATTCTTGCCGGTGGCACACACCACTCTTGCTTCTCTTACGAACTCAACCAGGAATACTGGGAGGATTACGCAGAGATCGCAGGTATCGAGATGGCAGTGATCGATAAAGACACTACTATCCCCGAGTTCAAGAATACACTTCGTTGGAACGAGGTTTATTATATGCTTAACAAATCTCTTTGCTAATTCCTTTACAAATGGATGCAAAAGAAATAATTAAAAGTGGTAAAGCCGTGCTCGGAATCGAGCTCGGCTCTACCCGTATTAAGGCCGTACTTATCGACGATGAGAACAAGCCAATCGCTCAGGGTTCTCACGAGTGGGAGAATAAATTGGTAGATAACCTCTGGACCTACAGCATCGACGATATCTGGACCGGTGTTCAGGATTGCTACGCCGATCTCCGCAAGGACGTGATGGAGAAATACGGCGTAGAGATCGAATCACTCGCTTCTATCGGCGTGAGCGCTATGATGCACGGATACATGGCCTTTAATAAGGTGGGTGAAATCCTTGTGCCGTTCAGAACTTGGCGTAACACCAACACAGGTAAAGCTGCAGCCGTGCTTTCAGAGCTTTTCAACTACAACATTCCGCTGCGTTGGAGCATCTCACACCTCTATCAGGCTATCCTGAATGGTGAGGAGCACGTTAAAGACATCAACTTCCTCACTACATTGGCCGGTTATATCCACTGGCAGCTCACAGGGGAGAAAGTTCTCGGTGTAGGCGATGCTTCAGGTATGCTTCCTGTTGATCCCAAAACCAAGAACTATTCAGCCCGTATGGTCGAGCAGTTCGACGCCATCATCAAACCTTACGGCTTCGAGTGGACACTTGAGGATATTCTTCCGAAATCTCTCAATGCAGGTGAAGCAGCAGGCTATCTTTCTGTAGAGGGTGCGAAGAAACTTGATCCATCAGGTAATCTTAAACCCGGCGTACCGTTCTGCCCGCCGGAGGGTGACGCAGGTACAGGTATGGTTGCCACCAATGCCGTTAAGCAGCGCACAGGTAACGTATCAGCCGGAACATCATCATTCTCGATGATCGTTGTGGAGAAAGATCTCTCGAAACCCTACGAGGTTATCGATATGGTTACAACTCCCGACGGTTCACTCGTAGCGATGGTGCATTGCAACAACTGTACATCAGACCTCAACTCATGGGTAGGAATCTTCCGCGAGTTCCAGAAACTGATGGGTATGGATACTGATATGAATGAGCTTTACGGCCGTTTATATAACAACGCCCTTAACGGCGATGCCGATTGCGGTGGTCTCATCTCTTACAATTACTTCTCCGGCGAACCTGTTACCGGACTTGAAGAGGGTAGACCGTTGTTCGTTAGATCAGTCAACGACAACTTCAACCTCGCTAACTTCATGCGTGCACACCTCTATGGAGCGGTTGCCGTATTGAAGATAGGTAACGATATCCTTTTCAACGAAGAGAAGATCAAGGTTGACCGCATCACTGGTCATGGCGGTCTGTTCAAGACAAAAGGAGTAGGACAGCGCATCCTTTCAGCAGCCCTCAACTCTCCGATCTCTGTTATGGAGACAGCAGGAGAAGGTGGAGCATGGGGTATGGCATTGTTGGCAGGCTATCTTGTTAACAATCCCGACAAGAAGACCTTGCCCGATTACCTCGACACTGTAGTATTCGGTGGCAATGCCGGCGAAAGCATCATGGCCACCCCTGACGAAGTAGAAGGCTTCAACCGCTACATCAAAAACTACATCGACTGCCTCCCCGTAGAGAAAAAAGCCGTCGACTGCAAAAAATAAATCGCAATACCTTCCATAACAAAGCGGAGCGCATTCCTAATCGAATGTACTCCGCTTTTGATTTCATTATCTATTATACCTCCGTTATCATAATTGTAGGGTCGCGGCATGCCGCGACCGCGTCTGACACTCCAAATCAAAAAGTAGGGACGCGATATATCGCGTCTCTACTGTGATTCAGTCAAAACTTCGGCGCTGACTATTTTTTGTTTTTCGAAAATTTTACTAACTTTGCATCACGCTCAAGAGAGGGCGTACATAATTAGAATGAGCATTTGAAAATTATCCCTGTTATGGAATCTGGACAATTTCACAACGACACAAGGATA
>JAIEAO010000099.1 GCA_029071345.1 Muribaculaceae bacterium
GCCTTCGGCACCGCACACCGGCCTTCGGCCGACGTCCGCTCTTAGCCGACTTGCGATTATTTTCATAATTCCTAACTCCTAACTTCTAACTCCTAATTAGCAGGTTGAGGGGGGAGGGGAGGATCTTTGTAGTGGCGGGAATCGGAGGGGATGAATTTTCCGGCGTTGAGGTGTTCGTAGATCTGGATACAGGCGAGCGCGTCTAAGGCGGCGTATCCTTGCTGGCTGACCGTTAGTGTCTCCGCCTCCCAGTTGGTGAGGCGTTGCCCTTTTGAGATACGGTGGTCGAAGAGTATGCCGTAGATGCGGGTAAGGCTGTTGTCGATGATCTTATATTGCTTTACGTATGGCTGTAGATCAACGAACCCTTTAGGATTGATCGGAGCCAGTTTGTTGAGATTGTGGAAGTCATCATGGATGGAGAGCCCTATTTTCAGGATATCTTCATTCTCCAATATTTCCTGAAGAGAGGGGAGGAGACCAATGCGGTTGAGGCGGAAAAGGTAGCAATGGGTATGGGTGGAGAGTTGCAGCAGCGCCACTTTGTTGATCTGACCGCGCTTGAAACTCGGTTTAGTTTCGGTGTCGAATCCCAAAATCTGTTCCTTGCGGAGCGCCTCTACAGCTTTTTCAGCTGCTTCAGGGGTGTCGACAAGGATAATCTTTCCTGTATAAGAGGCTGCCGGAAGAGAAGCAAGTTCCTCTTTCGCAATACTCACAATTTTTTCATTCTCTTCCATAAAAGAAATTTTTTAAGGTTATTGGCGGTTCTCACCGCGAAAAGTGCCGGTCTGTTCGCCGGCGGAAGGAGAGGAAGAGTCAGAGAGAGGGCATTGAGATGAAGAGAGTGGAGGGAGAATGAGAAGAGAGCCAGGTCTGAATATATTCCCTCGTGTCGGCGCATATCACAACGTCTTTGTCGAAGTGAGAATTATACAGGACGGCGAATATGTCGATGCCGTATTGCAGCAGGGCATAAAGGGAGAGGAGTGTGTGATTTATGGAGCCGAGTCGACCGTTGGTAACCAGCACCACGGGCAGATTGTGCTCTTTAATATAGTCGATGGTGAGGTATTCACCGATGAGAGGTACCATCAATCCGCCGGCACCCTCGACGATCACATGAGAGTATTTCTCTGCGAGTTTGTCGGTGGCTTCAGAGATGGCTTTGAGATCGAGTTCGCGTTTGTCGATACGGGCAGCGAGATCAGGTGAGGCGGGATAGGTGAATATCTCCGGGGCTGTTAAATGACATTTATCTTCTTCGGTGTATTCAATACCCATCAGCTTGCGGTGAATCTCGATATCTTCGCTGAAATCGACATTGCCGGTCTGTACGAATTTCTGTGTGATGACGTCAAGGCCGGCGTTAAGCATACCACGAGCAATCCAGCCCGTGGCATAGCTTTTGCCTGCGTCCGTGTCAATACCCGTTATAAACAGGCGACTTGGAAACTTTATCTCTTTGATATTTACCATGCAAACATGGGATATTCGTTCATCATATCGTTCACTTTTGCGCGAACGTCAGCAATCACTTTCTCATCATCGGCGTTGCTGAGAACGGTGTCGATGAGTTCTGCGATTGTCTCCATAAGGTCCTCTTTCGCGCCGCGGGTGGTGATGGCGGCCGTTCCGAAGCGGAGACCGCTGGTGAGGAACGGGCTGCGTGAATCGTAGGGCACCATATTCTTGTTGGCGGTGATGTCAGCCTCAACGAGTACGCGCTCAGCCTTCTTACCGCTCATCTCGGGGAATTTTGAACGGAGGTCAACGAGCATACAGTGGTTGTCTGTACCGTCGGAAATAATCTTATATCCGCGATTGATCAGAGCTTTGGCGAGTGCATCGGCATTCTTCTTAACCTGCATTGCATACTCTTTCCATTCGGGCTGGAGAGCCTCGCCGAAGGCCACGGCCTTCGCTGCGATAACGTGCTCGAGCGGACCGCCCTGTACGCCGGGGAATACTGCTGAATCGAGCAGTGCCGACATCTTCTTGATCTCACCCTTCGGGGTAGTTTTGCCCCACGGGTTGTCGAAGTCTTTACCCATGAGGATAAGACCGCCACGCGGACCGCGGAGGGTCTTGTGGGTAGTTGTTGTCACGATATGAGCGTGTTTAACCGGGTTTTCGAGAAGTCCGGCAGCGATAAGACCTGCGGGGTGAGCCATATCCACCATGAAGATGGCACCGATTTCGTCAGCGAGTTTGCGGATGCGGGCGTAATCCCAGTCGCGGCTGTAAGCACTTGCGCCGGCGATGATGAGTTTCGGACGCTCTGCGCGAGCCTTCTCCTCCATCTCCTCATAGTTCACGCGACCGTCTTCAACCTTCACGGTGTAGCTGATCGGTTCGAACACGAGGCCGGAGAAGTTTACGGGGCTACCATGGCTAAGGTGACCACCGTGGCTGAGATCCATACCCATGAACTTATCGCCGGGCTGGAGGCAAGCCATGAAGACAGCCATATTGGCCTGTGCGCCGCTATGGGGCTGCACGTTGGCCCATTCTGCGCCGAAGAGTTTCTTGGCGCGCTCGATAGCGAGGTTTTCAGCCTCGTCCACCACCTGACAACCGCCATAATAGCGTTTTGCAGGGTATCCTTCCGCATATTTATTGGTTAAGCACGACCCCATGGCGCGCATCACTTCATCGCTTACGAAGTTTTCGCTGGCGATAAGTTCTATGCCGCGACGCTGGCGAAGATGCTCGCGGTCTATGATGTCAAAAATTTCGTTGTCTCTTTTCATAATTGTGTTAGTGTTTGTGGTATTAGGTTTTCAGTTTTCAATCAGTAGAGCCGACACTCCGTGGCGGCGTAAGTTTTCGCTGTCACGGAGTGCCAGCGTATGCAGTGATTAGCCGCCGAAGTTGTCGTAATGGATGCTTTCGGGCTCAACGCCGAGATTGTAAAGCATATTGTTAACTGCATTACTCATCGGGCCGGGACCGCACATATAATACTGGATATCTTCCGGGGCTTCGTGATCTTTAAGATATTTCTTATACATCACGTCATGCACAAATCCGGGAGTGTATTCCACGCCTGCTGCATCGGCTGCGGGATCGGGGCGGTCGAGCGCGAGATAGAACTTGAAGTTCGGGAATTCTTTCTCCAATGCCAAGAAGTCATCGAGATAGAAGACTTCGTTGAGAGCACGCGCACCATAGAAATAGCTCATCTTGCGGTCTGTGGTGTGGAGTGTCTTGGTCATCCACATGATCTGTGCGCGGAGAGGAGCCATACCGGCACCACCACCTACCCAAATCATCTCTGCCTTAGAGTCCACGATGGGATGGAAGTCTCCGTAAGGTCCGCTCATCATTACCTTGTCACCCGGTTTGAGAGAGAAGATGTAAGACGATGCTATGCCCGGGGGAACATCCTGGAAGCCAACCTGGGGTTTCGGTTTGAATGGGGGAGTGGCGATTCGGACAGTAAGCATGAAGCGGTCGCCCTCTTCGGGATAGTTGGCCATAGAGTAAGCGCGAACTGTCTCCTCGTCGTTTGAAGCCTTAAGGGTGAAGAGTCCGAAATTATTCCATGCCGGCAGATATTCGTCGCCGATAAGTGATTTATCGATATCTTTGTCGTAATCCATCTTGTATTTGGGAATACGGATCTGTGCATACGAACCGGGGATGAAGTTCATGTGCTCACCCTCGGGGAGCTGAACGATGAACTCCTTGATGAATGTTGCCACATTCTTATTCGAGATAACCTCGCATTCCCATTCCTTAACGTCGAGAGCTGCTTCGGAAACCTTGATCTCCATGTCGCTCTTGACCTTTACCTGACAACCGAGACGCCAGTTATCCTTGATCTGACGGCGTGTGAAATGCACAGCTTCGGTGGGAAGCATATCGCCTCCGCCTGATTCCACCTGAAGTTTGCACTGTCCGCAGCTACCCTTACCGCCACAGGCAGAAGAGAGGTGCACTCCGTTTTCACCTAAAGTGGTAAGCAGACTCTTGCCACCTTCGGCGCGGATTATCTTTTTTCCGTCGTTGATAGAGATTGAAACCTCGCCGCTGTTTACGAGCCATTTCTTGGCAATCAGCAGAATCACCACCAGCACAAGCACGATGGCAAGGAATATGAGCGAGGCCGCTATAACGTTATTCCATTGTATCATTTCGAGCGATTTCATTTTTTACAATTTTATGCCGAGGAAGCTCATGAAAGCGATTCCCATAAGGCCTGTGATGATAAATGTGATACCGATGCCGCGGAGAGGCTTGGGTACGTTGCTGTAGTCAAGACGTTCGCGGATGGCTGCAAGGGCGGTGATGGCGAGGAGCCAGCCGATACCTGAGCCGACACCATAAACAGTGGCTGTCCATGCGTTGCTGAATTCTCTCTGCTGCATGAAGAGCACCGCACCGAGGATTGCGCAGTTAACGGCGATCAACGGGAGGAAGATTCCCAATGAATTGTAAAGAGCAGGAGTGTATTTCTCAATTACCATTTCGAGGATCTGCACGAGGGCAGCGATCACGGCGATGAACATTATAAGACCGAGGAACGAAAGGTCTGCGCTTGCGTATTCCTCACCGAGCCAGCTGAGTGCGCCGGGCTGCAGAAGATACTCATTGATGCACCATGTCACCGGCAGAGCAATCGTGAGCACGAAGGTAACGGCGATGCCGAGACCGAATGCTGTCTTTACATTCTTCGACACAGCCAGGAAGGAGCACATGCCGAGGAAGTAAGCGAAAATCATGTTGTCGACGAAAATCGACCTGATGAATATATTAAGATTTTCCATTGAATTCTTTGTTTAGTTGTGTGTCCGAGGGTTCTTAGTGAGAAGTGAGAGGTGAGAAGTTATTAAGAACCTATAGGAGTCAAATTATTCCTGAAGATCTTTGTTTTTAGCACGGTGAACCCAGATGATGCATCCTACAAGGATAAGGGCCATCGGGGGGAGAATCATCATACCGTTGTTCATGTATCCGGCCTCATACCAACTCTGCGGAACGATCTGATAACCCATCAAGGTGCCGCTTCCGAAGAGTTCGCGGAAGAACGCCACGATGATGAGGATGATACCATAACCGATGCCGTTGCCGATACCATCGAGAAATGCAGGCCAGGGGCGGTTGTTGAGAGCGAATGCCTCGAGGCGACCCATGATGATACAGTTGGTGATGATAAGGCCGATGAACACCGACAAGGCTTTTGAAACCTCGTAGTTGTATGCCTTCAGCACCTGATCAACGATGACTACAAGAGCTGCAACTACTACCAACTGCACTATGATACGGATTGAAGTCGGGATTGTGTTGCGAAGCAATGATATGATTACGTTTGCCAAAGCGAGAACGGCAGTAACTGAGATGGTCATAACCAAAGCCGGTTCAAGTTTGGCGGTGACGGCGAGTGCGGAGCAGATACCGAGGATCTGCACAATCACCGGATTATCCTTTGAAAGCGGATTAAAAAGCGGAAGGAATGTCTTTTTCAGATTCATTTCTGTGCCTCCTTTCCTTGTTTAAGGTTTTTGAAAAATGCTGTGTAAGGCTCAAGAGAGTTGCTGAGCATGCGCTGAACACCCTGACTGGTGATAGTACCACCTGAGATGGCGTGTACCCAAGCACCCGACGCAGGTTCCTGACCGTTCTTTACAACAAGCACTGACTGGAAGTCACCCTGCTCGTTGAAAATATCTTTGCCCTGGAACTGCGAGCTGAAAGCCGGTTTTTCGATTTCGGCACCAAGTCCCGGAGTCTCGCCCTGATGAGCGAAGTATGCGCCGTAGATGGTGTCGCCGTTATTATCAAAAGCGATATAGCCCCAGATCGGTCCCCAAAGACCGGCTCCGTAAACCGGGATGATATATTTGACACCGTTGTCGAGGTTGCAAACGAATACAGGAAGAAGTCGTTCGTTGGCGGGTTTCTTCACCTCAAGGCTCACGTTGACATCGAACGGATCGACATTGCTGTCTACTTTCTGACCCTCCTCATTAACGATGAAAGAGTCGGTGATATATTTAGCATAGAGGTCGCTCACGCTCTGACCATTCTCAGGAATGATGAGGGCGGCAGCAAGGATCTGACGTTTGGTATCGTTGGAGATATTCTCCTCCTGTTTGGGTCTCAGCGCCTGATACACCACAGAGAGCACGACACCCACGATCAATACAAGTACGACGGAATAGATTACCGTATATAAATTACTTTGTCTGTTCATGGCGAGAATATTAATTTTGTGCACGGCGCAGGCGCTTGCGCACGTTGGAGTTAACTACGCAATAGTCGATAAGGGGAGCGAAGCAGTTCATGAGAAGAACGGCCAGCATTGCTCCTTCGGGATAACCGGTGTTGTAGCAGCGGATCAGTATTGCAATTACACCGATAAGGAATCCGTAGATATATTTGCCCGTATTCGTGCGGCAGGCAGTGACAGGGTCAGTGGCCATGAACACGATTGCAAACATGAATCCTCCGAGGCAGAGCTGCTCGATGGGGGAGAGGAAGCTTACGGGATAGAGGTCTGAGGCGCATCCGTTAGCCAAAAGGCTCATAAGGAACCCTCCTACCAATGCCGATCCCATGATTCGCCAGCTTGCGATGCCGGTGAAGAGGAGGATCAGTGCACCGATAAGGATGCAGAATGTGGATGTCTCACCCCAAGAACCGGGATAAAGTCCGAAGAATATATCTGTGAAAGAGAGGGGATTGCCGAGGATATCGGTTACTGCTGTACCCGGTTCTGCAGCAGCAAGCTGACCGAGAGGTGTGGCGCCAGAATAAGCATCAACACCCTGGGCACCGCCGAGTGATACGAATACGTTGTCACCGCTCATCTTCGAGGGATAGCTGAAGAATAGGAATGCACGGGTAACGAGGGCTACGTTCAAGAAGTTATAGCCTGTGCCACCAAACACCTCTTTTGCGAATATCACGGCAAATGCCACTGCAATCGCAAGCATCCAGCAGGGAGTGTCAATCGGGCATATCATCGGTATCAGGATACCCGATACCAAGAAACCTTCCTGAATCTCATGACCGCGCATCTGTGCAACCACGAACTCGATACCCAATCCCACGATGTAGGCGGTGAGAATCTGAGGTAGTACGGCGAAGAGTCCATAGAAGAATGTCTCAAGCAAATTGTGGTCGAGCTGACCGATCGCTTTGTAATGTTCGTAACCCACATTCCACATTCCGAAGAGGCAGCAAGGGAGGAGCGCAATCACCACGGTGATCATAGTGCGTTTCGAGTCGTTGCCGTCATGGATATGCACACCCGATTTCGAAGTTTCGTTGGGAGTGTATAGGAATGTGTAGAAGCCATCGAATACCGAATGCAGCTTCTCAAATCTCCCCCCTTTTTCAAACTGGGGCTTGATTTTGTCTATTCGTTGTTTTAATCCTTTCATCAAGTTGTTATTATTGGTTGTAAAGGAATGTTTTATCGCTTTTTAATTCAATTCCTTGCGGAGATAGTCGAGGCCTTCGCGCACGATCTTCTGCAGCTCGAGCTTAGAGGTATCCACAAACTCGGGGAGTGCGAAATCTTCGGGAGCCACCTCATAGATGCCGCGCTCCTCCATCTTCTCGATGTTTTTGGCAAGGATTGATTTAATCAGATATTCGGGGTAAATATCCATCGGGAACACCTTATCGTATTCGCCGCTCATGATCATCGCGCGGTGACCACCCTTGATGCGTGCATCGAAATCGAAAGGTTTCTTAAGTCCGCGGAGGAATGCCGGAAAGGCGTGGCTGACGCTATATTTCTTGGGACTAAGTGATGCCCAACCCATGAATTCATCGGCATGGTCGCCTTCGGGGAGCGCTGTGATCTGAGTGTAGGGATAATGAAGGAATCCATCTGATTCGCGCACCTTGATGCCGGTGAGCACATTGCCTGAGATTACGCGGATGTGACCCTCGTGAGGAATCAATTCGCCATCGAGCAATGATGAAATTTTTGCGCCTACATAGGTTTTGACGATGTGAGGATCTTTAACACTCGGCCCGGTGAGAGCAACTTCGGCTGAATAGTCAATGACTCCTTCACTGATCAGTTTCCCGATACGGCAAGCTGTAGCTGCGTTGAGGGTCCATACTGTCTCACCTTTATTTACAGGCCTGATTGCAGCGATCTGTGTGCCGACGTTTCCTGCCGGGTGGGGGCCATCGAATTCGTAAACTTCGGCCACAGATGAGGTGATACCGCTGCCATAGCGCACACCGAGATAAACTTTACCTGAAGTGAGAGATGCGAGAGCCTTGAGACCGCTTTCGAGATATTTACCGTTGTCTGCGGTGATATATCCCGCAGCAAGAGGAGCGGAATCAAATGCTGTCACGAAGATGTCGCGAGGCTTTTCAGTGTGAGAGGGTACAATGTCGTAGGGACGCTGGCGCATCATGGCGAAAAGGCCCGATGTCATGATTTTGTCGAGAACCGATGCTTTGGCATCAATGTCGATCTGCGACTGCTCACCTTCCTTCATTACGGATATGAATTCAATCTTCCTGCGTTCGCCACGATGCACTTCCTCAACGGTTCCGGCCACGGGAGATGTCAGTTTGAGAGTCTCACATTCCTTAGCGAAAAGGAGAGGTGAACCGCATTTCACTGTGTCACCGGGTTTGACCGCAGTTTTCCAGGTGTAGCCCGAGAAGTCTTCGGGAGTGATGGCGAACAATGTTGTGGCATTGTCGACCGTGATATTTCCGCCGACCTGTCCTTTCAACGGAATATCAAGACCTTTCTTTATGGTTATCTTATTTGCCATATAGTTATAAGGTGATTTAGATATGTTAAGGTGGAGAGAGCCATACTTGTTGCAAAAATACAAAAAATGTATATTAAATCAAAAAAAATCTTCCACCCATTTCTGAGCGGAAGATTTTAATATCAAATCGGCCTGAGATTCTAATAGTGCCGGATTATGTCTTATTCTTATTTAAGACCTTCAACGTATTTGCGAACTGCCTCGTTGTTGGGGTCAAGTTTAAGGAACTTGTTGTAGTATTCTTTAGCCTTGGCAATGTTCTTTTTGTGAAGGTAGCAGTTGCCGAGATACATGTAGAGAGTCTTGGCGTCGCGAACATACTTGGAAGGATCCGGAGCTTGCTCCAAAAGAACGACAGCCTGTTCGTACATCGGCTGAGCTACGATGGCAGCTTCCTCTTCAGTGGTTGCAGTCTGTTTGGCAACGTCGCCTTTGAACATCTTGGGTTTGTAGTTGTCGGGAAGAATCTCTTCCATTTTGTTTGCATTTGCAAGAACTTCATCGAAGAATGCTTTTGCGAGCTCGGGGTTCTCCTTGTTCTCCACAGCGGCATAGAATGAGAATAAAGCCTGCTGATTGTAGTCGTTATAGCCGGGTTCTTTGGTCTTTTTCACATACTCGCGGAAAGCTTCAGCAGCCTTTGTGAGGTTGTTCTGATCCACATATTTCATAGCGAGGTCTTTGCTGAATCCCGCGTTGTCGGGCATTTCAGCGATACCTTCCTGAAGCACTGCGATAGCCTCATCGGGACGTTTTGCCTTTGCAAGCTCATCGGCGATAAGGGTGTAGTCGATAGCAGCAAACTTATTAGCTTTAGGATTGGCTTTGTGATCTTTGAAAAGACCTTCTGCCATTTCGAGAAGCTGATCTTTCATTTCGGGAAGCTGAGCGGCGTTCATGAACTGATAACGACGAGCTGTGAAGTTTGAAGGATCGGCCTGAAGAAGCTGAGTTGCATAATCATAACCTTTCTTGTAGTCCCCACCGTAGAAGAGGAGGAATGCATAGCGGTTCTCATCCTGTTTGAAGTGGCTGGGGTTCTTGATATATTTGCTATATTCAGCTGCGGCGTTCTTGTAGTCTTTGGCGTTATAGTAAGCATTGGCGAGCTCGCGCTGTCCGAGGGCAGACTGAGGATTGAGCGAGAGAAGTTCCTTAAGCATTCGGATAGCATAGTCGGGATTAACCATCGTAAAGAGGTTAGCATATTTTACATACGCATCGGAAGCTGTACCGTTATACTTTCCGGCCATTTCATATTTAGCACCTGCGTCACCCCACTTTTTAGCGCGAGCAAGCACGTCACCCTCGAAAATGTATATGTCGGGGTTTTCATTGTTTCTCTTGCGGGCATTATCCAGACGTTTCTCTATCTCTTTCTGGTATTTTACGGGATCCGCCATGTCATAGGCGCGCGCGATGGCAATCTGCAAAGAGCCATCTTTCTTGGCAGTCTTTTCAGCCTCTTTGAATTCAACATCAGCTGTTTTTAAGTCTCCGTCAAGAAGGGCGAGTGTGCCGAGCCCGATATAGTTGTAGCCATACTCGGGATTTTCCTCCACACCCTGATTGAAATATTTCTCAGCTTCAGCCTTATCTTTATTGCGAAGAGCAATCATACCGAGGTAATAGGAGCTGACAGCTTTATCAGTACCCTGGTTTTTAAGACTGCGGAGAAGAAGTTCCTTAGCGTTGTCGAACTGGTCAGCCTTGTAATATTCCTCACCCTCAACATGAGACTGGGCGAAAGCCGACATTGAGAAGCCGGCGAGGCAGAGAGCAAAAATACCTTTAAATTTCATATCTTATTGTTTATCTGTTTCTTATTATATTTCTATTGTCAGACCGACAGCTATAGCTATCGGCACGAATTCATTAGCTATTAGATGATTTGATGCGTTGCGACTATTCACCTTGCAAGAATTTCCTGTAGTTTTTATGCTTAGACACTCGATAAAACCAAAAGTTTAATGATTGTCTTGACAGCTCAAAATTTGAACTCGCGGAAATATGCATTATATTATATTCCACGAGTTCAAAATTAATAAATTTTTGTCACATCGACAAATTATATTTGAGCAATGATTATAATATTTATTAAAATCAAGTCTTTAAGTTTTCCTTGCATCAGCGAGTTGTCAGTTCTACCACTCTCGGATTCATGTGATAGGGGAGGATACCGGTCTTAGAGATGATCTTCTGTCCAACGAATCCGGTTACGAACGTATAGAAACTGTGAAGTACTGTAGAGTTCGAAGCGGTCGAGATCATGTAAACCTTGCGGAATAGCGGATACTCTCCGGAATTGATGTAAACCTGATAGGGTTTGTAACCGGTCGGGTCAAAGTCATTTGCTTCAGTGGGATTGCTCACTTTAACCACGTTAACTTCTGTCGTAAGATTTGTGGCTATTGTATCGTTCTGATTCGCATAGTCTTTGTTGCGATCCTCTACGGGAACTTTTTTTGCAAGGCTAAGATCATCTCCGAGCCAGCTGACTGAAATAATGCCTAACGCATTCGGGTCTTTCTTTACGACATCAAATACCTGTGCATTGTCTTTCTGAGCAAAGGCATGAGGATTGTCTGAAATTTTGCTTCCCTCGGGCAGGAATTTTTCGCGCATATAGCTCACCGTTGATGAGCCGGCATTGTCAAACACGATCTTAATCGAAGTTGTATCGTTGCCGGCAAGCTGACTCCATTTAGTGATTTTACCGTTAAGGATGTCTCCGATTTCGGTCATCGACAGTGATGTGACACGATTATCTTTGTTTGTAATGAGGGCTACGGCATCAACAGCGATGCAATGTGTTTTCACCACACGCTTGTTTTTGCTCTTGATGTAATCTTTCTGTTCTTTGGTAAGCTCGTGAGTGACGATGATTGCCTGAGTGCTGTTTGACATAAGAGTGTCGACAGCTTCTGCCTCACTGACATAGAAGGGGATTATGGATGAGCCGGGATATGAGAACTCGAATACTTCGATTTCTTCGTCCAGAATATTTCTGAAGCCGTCATCGCAGAAGATTGTGGCACTTCCCTTGGCATATTCACCACGTTTTACTTTTGCGCACGAAACCGCTCCCAGAGTCAGCAGACCTGAGAGCGCTATTGTGAAAATTGATTTTATTTTCATAAGGATAAATTACATAATGTGGTTGAATCCGTGATTTTGCAATAGGACTATTGCACTCCTTTGTAAAGCCTGTAGGCCCGGAAGATTCCGTATAATATCAGGATGGCACCTATGATGCAGCTCACGGTGTAGCTGATAATGTCAAACACATTGAAGATAAACAGCAGGCCGACACCTACATAAATAAGAATCATGAGGATTCCAAACGCTATACGTGCTCCCTTGGGTGCGCCGTTATTTCCATTTTCATAACCATTCATACTATTTATAATTTTAAAAGTTCTTTAACTTTTTAACAATTATAAATGCTAAAGGTTTACGTTTATTGAGAATAAAAAAAAGAGCATTCCCGATGGAACGCTCTTTTTATCGAATGATTGTGTGATTTTAGTTCTGGATCTTGAACATAACCGGGAGGTTGAAGTAGCTTCGTACAGGCACACCGTTGTTCTTACCGGGCTGCCATTTCGGCATCTTCTTAACCACGCGGATTGCCTCGCGGTCGAGGTCGCGGTCTACACCCTTGAGGATTTCAACCTTGCCGATCGAACCATCTTTTTCTACAACGAACTTAACCATTACACGGCCCTGGATGTCGTTCATCTGAGCTGCTTCAGGATAGTTGATGTTCTGGCCGAGCCATTTCATCATTGCCGCTGTTCCACCGGGGAACTCTGCAGGCTGCTCAACCGCGATGAAGATTTCTTCCTCTTTCGGTTTCTCAGGTTCGGGTTCTTTTACCACAACCTGCTCCTGAACTGCCTTGAATTTATCAGCGTCATCGCTACCTTCCTGAGTTACGACACCGCGGGCGGTGTTATCCTCTTTCTGAGTGTCCATATCCATCACCTCGTTTTTCACCTTGTCGGCGTCTACGATGGCGATCTGAGTCACCTGTACGGTAGCGAGCACCTCTTCGGGCACTTCGATTTCGGGTTGTTCAAATTTCTGCTCCTCAATCTCGGGTTCGGGTTCGCTCTCCTGCTCTGCTTGCTCAGCAAGTTGAGCCGCCATCATCTGCTCGCGCTGCTCCTGAAGAGCGAGAGCCTGCTGCTCCGCACGATAGTCAGACCATTTGCTCAACGCGATTATGAGGATGAAGATAACTACTAAACCTATAAGAGTGAAAAGCACTGCCAAGTTGTGACGTTTATCACTCTCTTTACGGAGCTGATAAGCACCGAAGTCTTTGTTTTTATCCGCAAAGACGAGGTCACGCCATTCAGATGAGGTCAGATCTACATTTCTACTAGCCATTGTTTCTTCTGCTTTAAATTAATAAATCCAACTCACCATTAATTATGATGACTATTCTGATAGTCAATTACCATAAGAGAATCCACCTTAGTCATGTTGTCGATCTGATATTTTGAGATGTTGTTGATCTGCATCTCGTCGAGAACTGACACGAGGCTACCGAAAGAAGCCTGCGGTGTAGACTTGATGATGATTACCGGTTTTTTCAGGTTTTCATCCTTACGGATTTTGGAAGCTGCTTCGTCGTAAGCTGCCTGAGCTTTCTCACGGTCAGCTTTAGTTTCGAGGCTTCCGAAGCCGCCATCGGCATATTTCTTCTTGATCTTATTGATCTCTTCGAGAACTGCCTTGTTGCGTTGCTGGATGATTTCGCGGATGCCGCGTGCCCTTCCGGTTTTCTCATCATTGGCAAGGAACTCTGAAACCTTGATATTGTTGTTCTCAGACAGCACTGCGCCGCCGGGACCCAACATACCTGCATCACCACCGGGTTTACCCTCGTAGTAATAGATTACAGGCTGAACCTTACCGTCGATAGTATCCACATCAAATGTGCCGGTCTTTCTTTTGGCGTCGATAATGATTGTAACAGCGTCGTCGGCTGATGCCTGCGACATGTTCTCTTCATTATTTACTTTTTCATTTGAAGGGAGTGCGATTGTCAAAGTCTGCGATTTGATCATTGTCGTACAGAGCATGAAGAATGTAATAAGCAACATGTTCATGTCGACCATCGGCGTGAAATCCACGCGGATCTGCATCTTTTTCTGGTGGCCTTTCTTTCCTTTGCCACCGTCATTCTGTTGAACTTCTGCCATAATTATTATTCTTCCGCTCCTTTAAGAGCTGTCAATAACGTAAACTTATTCATGTGTATTGTCTGGAGATTATCCATTACCATGTGCACGATATCAAAAGATGTGTTCTGGTCGGCCTTGATGGCGATACCGGTTCCGTCTTTGATCTTGTCGGCGAGGTTGGAGTTCTCCGTCTGACGCATAGCCTTCATCCACATCTGGAATTCTGTGGGTTTGGACTCATCCGAGTTCCAAGCGATTGGAATACCGGTAACGTGGTTCGGATTTTCATCCTCACCCGCGAGCCACTGGTCCATCTTGGTCTGACCCTCCTGCTGATTGGCGAGATCAAGGAATTCGCCCATCTGGTTCAAGGGTACTCCGAACGAACCGAGTTTACTGAAGGCATACTTTTGCTGATCTGTAAAATTGATTTTCTTCTGGTGAGTCTCGTTGTAGATTTCGCTCACTTTGTCGAGCAGAGCCATCTTCATCTTCTCGTTGCTCCAGTTAGATGAAGTGTCATTGTTCATTGTAAGCCAAACTTTGCCTTCGGGACTTAAGAGAACCTGAACATAGTTGGTCTCCTGCACCTTCTCTGTCGAAACAGAGGCGGGGGTGATCACAGTGGCAGGTTCCTTCTGCAAGAAGGTTGAGGTCAACATGAAGAAGGTAAGCAAAAGCACGGTCACATCACTCATCGCGGTCATGTCGATGAATGTGCTTTTTTTGGCAATTTTTACTCTTCCCATATTAGCTATAAACTTAATTCGGTTTTGTTAAAGTTAGTTAGTGTAATCTTTGGTGTGGATTACTTGTGTGTAGCAGCGAAAGTAGCTACGATTGAGAAACCGATTTCGTCGATAGCGTAAGAAAGGTTGTCGATCTTGTTGGTGAAGAAGTTGTAAGAGATTACAGCGAACGCACCGGTTGCGATACCGAAGGCGGTGTTCACAAGTGCCTCAGAGATACCGGTAGAGAGCTCAGTTGAGTCAGGAGAACCTGAAGAAGCAAGAGCCTGGAATGATTTGATCATACCCATAACGGTTCCGAGAAGTCCGACGAGTGTACCGAGAGTGGTAAGAGTTGCGATGATGGGGAGGTTCTGAGAAAGGCTGGGCATCTCAAGAGCGGTAGCCTCCTCTACAGAGTTGCGGAGTGTAGTGAGTTTCTGCTCTTTGCTGAGAGTGTCGTTAGCATCCATCTCTTTGTATTTCACGAGAGTGTTGTAAACAACAGATGCTACAGAACCTTTCTGAGCCTTGCAACGGTTCATAGCTGCGTCGATGTTGTTGGCAGCGAGGTCTGCCTTGATGTCGGCAACGAATTTAGTAGTGTTTCCTTTGCCGGCTGCAGAGCGGATAGCGATCCAACGCTCGATAGAAAGCACGATAACTGTGAGAAGAAGGGTCATCAGGATAGGCACGATGAAACCACCTTTGTAAACAGTACCGGCGAGGTTGAGCGGGTGACCTGCTGTGTCGTTACCTTCGAAGTTACCGGAGTAACCCATACCGAACAAGAAGATACATACAGCTGCGATGGCGCATGCGATGATCACGAGGAACGCATTGCGGATGCCGCGGATGTTGCTGATCTTTTCCTCTTTTTTCACTTTTGCAGAAACGGTTGCTGCAGGCTTGGGAGCCGTAGGTTTCTGAGTTTCCATAATCGTTCTAAATTTAAATTGTTTTGTTAAAAATTGATTATTGTGATTATTTCTCTAATTCTGTTTCTGTTATGAGATCCCCGGCAGGGTATGATCGGGTAATATCCGGTTGTCGAGTTCTCATCGGTGTTAGGTTTTGCCGGCTGATTAAGGCGCCGTAATTCATAGTTTCAGGCGTTCAATCTCAGGCCCCGCAAAGGGCTGTTTACAGTCGACATTGCAAAGTTACAATATATTTTGAATAAATCAACATTCAATTATAAAAAATATACTCTTTTCGACCTATATTTTGTTTTATTAATTACTTAGAGAGGGAAAATTATGTTTTATAACATATATTTATTAATTCTAATCGAAACATCCGCCTTACATTTTGAAACATCGTGCCACTTGATGTATCTCCTAATCGAAAGAAGGCGACTTCTTCGTTTCCGAATAGCCGCCCCCGCATATTTTTATAAGGAATTTAATCTTTATTTTCTTTGTTACGTTCCTTAGCCATCTCATCAAAAAGGGGAGATAGCCTATCCATAAATATCATCAATATATCGCCAGCAGCAAAGAAATAGAATAGTTCGGCATGAGTATAGTCGTGACAAATATAGCATAGCAATATTCCATACCCATAGATTGTGAATCGGAGCAGAATGTCATTCACACCATCAAATGCTTTCTGATTTAAGAAGTCGACAAGAGATCCATTCTTGCGGCTCTTTCTATAGTTTTTTATAGCAATGATAACCGCAATTAATAAGAATGTCATGTCGATGGCCGATATGGCATAAAAAAGAATATCATTATCATCTACTACAGGCCATAGAGTGTAGGCAATGAGCGAAAGGTTCCACCAGAAAGATGATTTATTCATAATTATTACGGATTTTTGTGTCAAGAGCGTATTCAGTCACTAAGTTAGGAAGATTATGGAATGTTTCAAAAATTTTTTCATTATGCCGAAAGAGGTAGTTCCGCTTTTTGCGGAACTTACCACAATCATCAATATTCAAGCGTAGAATTTATTTTTTGTCTTTAAGTTTCTTGTTTCCATAGAGTTGAACAATTGTAGTAATAATTTCTAAGATTACGAGACCTAACCAAACCCTCCCGAATTCTCGATCTTTGCAAAGATAACAAATTATTAAGCCATATCCCATGATTGCGAATCTGAATAAGATGTCATTCAGGCTTAGTTCAATCGGCAGATCCTTATTTTTTTTCTGTCTTTTACGTTCTAACACACAGAACATAATTGCACAAACCCAAAAAACGATATCTGTTACAATCTTTGCCGCAACATATGGCTTCACTATAGGATATAATGATAGTGCTATAGTGTTAAGATTTGAGTAAAACTCGATTTTAGACTTCATTTTCATACGATTTTTGTTAAGTCATAATTTATAGTGAAATTAATTTAGAGTGCGAAGTTATGAATGAGGAAGTGTAAGTGCAAAAAAATAGCCTTCGGATATCTCTAACTTTATCTGAAGGGTGAAATATAAACGGCTGAATATTAGCGATATATAAAATTAAATTTATCTAATATCTCTAATGAAAAATAGATGTAAATAGTTGAGATATAGGAGTATAAGCGCGAATTGAGCACTAAAAGGGCATGATGGTGGCTTTAGATTTGCGATTATCTATAATTTATAGTTCAATTTTGAGAGCATGGTGTTGGAATCGAGGTTGTGCCAATTCGAGTTTTCAAGTATACTACGTTTTAGAAGCCATTTGCCGTTATCCAATTTTGCCCGGTTTTCGTAATCGAAAAGGTACATCATGGTTTCCGTGCTGAATCCGGCATAAAGGTATCTCACAAGTCTTAACCTTTGGGGTTTCATTTTGGGGAATGAAAGTTTAACGGCATCAATAAACCCATTGGAATAACCGTCGATCATGTCATCGATCTCCCTAAGGAATTTATCGGATCGTAAATCCATACCCGCCGTGGCTTTAGGGGTAAGATAGAGCCGGGCAGAATAGGCATCTATCCTTTGAAGCAGTTGTTTTAATGTTTTATTCTCGGATTTCTTTATTTGATGCAATTGATCGTAATTAAGTCTTAACTTTCTTAATTCATCATTTAGAAGGATGTTCTGATTTTGTTCGGCAGCTACTTCTTCTGCTAAGGAGTTCTTTTGTGTCTCAAGATCTGTTTTTTCAGAATTCAGAACTTTGATTTTCTTGTTTTTGTGCTTGACCAATCTCTCAACTAACCATGTAAGAGGAATCAGGTACATAAGCATGATGCCGATAAACGCGACCATCTTAAGATCCCTACGTGAATGGTGTGTTTCATTTGTCAGTTTATCGCCGCTCCGGAGTGTCGGCGTTACTACAGTAGTTTGTTCCTCTTCTGTTGCTGCTGAATCATTAGAGCAACTGAAAAGTGGCATCAATGATATGCAAAGAAGAATGCAAGAGATTAATCGCGACATAGTAGGGATAATTGATTTAAAGAATAACCCCGTATCAAGGAGTCCGAAAAGGGGGTTGATACGGGGTTATAGGGTATGGGTCAGGTCGTTAGTAAACCTGAATTATTTTCCTTCGATAGCTGCTACGCCGGGGAGTACCTTGCCTTCGATTGCTTCAAGAAGAGCACCACCACCTGTGGAAACGTATGATACGCTGTCGGCGAGACCGAACTTGTTGACGCAAGCTACGGAATCACCACCACCAACGAGTGAGAAAGCACCGTTGTCGGTAGCCTCTACGATAGCCTCGGCGATTGCACGAGAACCGGCTGCGAAGTTGTCGAACTCGAATACTCCGGCGGGACCGTTCCAGAGAATGGTCTTGGCGGGTACGATTACGGAGCGGAAAGCCTCAACAGATTTGGGGCCGGCGTCGATACCTTCCCAACCTGCGGGGATATCCATAACAGAGCAGATCTGAGTGTTGGCATCGTTGCTGAAGTCGTCGGCTGCAACGCAGTCTGTGCCGAGCACGAGGTTTACGCCTTTTTCTTTCGCTTTCTTCATGATGTCGAGAGCGAGATCGAGCTTGTCGTTTTCGCAGATTGAGTTACCGATGTTGCCACCCATAGCTTTTGCGAAAGTGTAGGTCATACCGCCGCAGAGGATGAGGTTGTCAACCTTGTCCATGAGGTTCTCGATGATACCGATCTTGGTCGATACCTTTGAGCCACCCATGATTGCGGTGAACGGACGTTTGATATCTTTGAGGATGTTATCAACGGCCTTAACCTCTTTCTCCATGAGGAAGCCGAGCATCTTGCTGTCCTGATCGAAGTAGTCGGCAATAACGGCTGTTGAAGCATGACGACGGTGAGCAGTACCGAATGCGTCGTTAACGTAAACGTCAGCGTAGCTTGCGAGAGTCTTGGCGAAATCTTTCTGACGCTCTTTCATCTCTTTCTTGGCTGCGTCGTAGTTGGGATCTTCTTTATCGATGCCTACAGGCTTACCCTCCTCTTCGGGATAGAAGCGAAGATTTTCGAGAAGAAGAACTTCACCGGGCTTGAGGTCTTTGGCAGCCTCCTGAGCTTTGGCGCAGTCGGGAGCAAACTTAACGTCGCGGCCGAGAGCCTTGGCTACGGCTTCGCGAATCTGAGCAAGGCTCATTTTGGGGTTAACTTTACCTTTGGGTTTGCCCATGTGCGACATGAGGATGAGTGAACCGCCGTCCTCAAGAATCTTTTTGAGGGTGGGGAGGGCACCGCGGATACGGGTGTCGTCGGTGATGTTACCGTTCTCATCCAGAGGCACATTGAAGTCTACTCTGACAATTGCCTTTTTACCGGCAAAATTGAAATCATTGATAT